>JAQCJS010000080.1 GCA_027592975.1 Chloroflexota bacterium | reverse complement strand
CGCGGAGGTGCTCCTCGATCCGGAGGCGCGCGTGGACGCGGACGTGCTGGTGACCGGCGCGGACGCGGAGGCGAAGCAGGCGGTGATGGCGCTCGCGGGCGAGATCGCGGGCGTGCGCGGCGTGGATGCCGGGCCACTGCGCTTCTCGCGCTTCGTGGAGAGCATTACCATCCTGCTCGTCGGCATCAACGGCCGGTACAAGATCCACGGCGGCGTGCGCATCGCCGGCCTCGACGCGCACTAGCGCGCCCCGCGGCGCACCGTCCCCCACCACGACGCGAGGAGTCCCCATGCCCCCCGAGTTCCGGGTCATCGGCGTCACGAACATGCCGATGGTGCAGCGCGACGACGACCTGGCGCAGCAGATCGTGGACGCCGCCGCCGCGCAGGGCACGCCGCTGCAGGACGGCGACATCGTCGCGGTGACGCAGCGCGTCGTCTCGAAGCAGGAGGGGCGCGTGTCCCCCCTGGACGACTTCCCGCCGAGCGCGTTCGCGCTGGACTTCGCGACGCGCACGGAGAAGGATCCGCGCGTCGTGGAGGCCGTGCTGCGCGAGTCGAAGCGGATCATCCGGCAGGTCGGCGCGGTGCTGATCACGGAGACACATCACGGCTTCAAGATGGCGAACGCCGGTGTGGACGCCTCCAACGTGGGCGGCGCGGATCTGGTCTGCCTGCTGCCGGTGGATCCGGACGCCTCGTGCCGCCGCCTGCGCGACGACCTTCGCCGCATCGCAGGCGTCGAGGTGGCCGTGGTGATGACGGATACCTTCGGCCGCCCGTGGCGCCTCGGCCAGACGAACATCGCGATCGGCGTCGCGGGGATGCGGCCGATGCGCGACTACGTGGGCATGACGGACCTGGACGGTCACGTCCTGCGCGTCACGCTGATCTGCGTCGCGGACGAGGTGGCGGGCACCGCGGAGATGGTGATGGGCAAGCTTGAAGCGATCCCCGTCGCGATCGTGCGCGGCTACGACTACGAGCGCGGCGAGGGCGCCGCGAGCGAGATCGTGCGCGAGATGCCGCTGGATCTGTTCCCCTAGCAGGCAGCGCGATCGCGCGCGACGAAACGCGACGAAACGCGACGAACCGCGACGAAACACGGGCGGGGTACCCTCCCCGTCATGCAAACGCCCGAGCAGCCTGGTGACCCCGGCGTGGAGCAGACGCTGCGCATCCTCCCGTGGTGGTGGGTGCTGCGCTGGGTCTGGCGGGGCGAGGGCATCTGGGTCATCTACCTCATGGATGACCGCGGCCTGACCCTGGGCGAGGTCTTCCTGTTCCAGGCGGTCTACAGCGGCTTCATGATCGTGAGCGAGATCCCCACGGGGATGTTCGCCGACCACTACGGGCGGCGCGCCACGATGATCGCCGGGAGCGTGATCGGCGTCCTCGCGTTCCTCGCGTTCGGGCTGGCGCCCGGCATCTTCGTCCTGCTCGTCTCCTACGCGATGTTCGCGCTGAGCGACGCGCTCTTCTCCGGCGCGGACAGCGCGATGCTGTTCGATTCGCTGAAGGCGGCGAAGCGCGATGGGGAGTTCAGGCGCTGGAACGGCCGGCTGAACGCACTGACGGCCGGCGCGATCGGGCTCTTCACGCTGGGCGGCGCGCTGATGAGGCGCTGGGTGCCGCTCGCGTGGCCGATCGTGCTCAGCGGCGTGCTCACGATCCCGAGCATCGTGCTCGCGTGGCGCATGAAGGAGCCCCCGCGCGAGGGCGAGCGCACGCCCTTCCTGGAGACCGGGCGCGCCGCGATCGTGCTGGTGCTGCGATCGCCGGCGCTGTGGTCGTCCACGCTGCTGATGGCGGTCACGACGATCGCGATCATGACGATGGCGCAGGCGATCCAGCCGATCGTCGTCGGCTACGGGATGCCGGTGTGGGCGGTCGGCATCTTCGTCGCGGTGCAGATGATCGTCGCGGCACTCGGATCGTGGGTCGCGGACGGCGTGGGGCGCCTCGTCCCGCTGCGCCACCTGCTCTGGGCGGCGCCCGCCGGGAGCGCCCTCGCGCTGATCGCCGGGGCGTCCGAGGTGATCTGGCTGTTCCCGTTGTTCATCCTGCCGGGCATCGGCTGGAACATCCTCTGGCCCCACTTCGCGGAGTTCGTCGCGCGGCGCGCCCCCGACCAGCAGCGCGCCACGGTGATCTCGATCGCCAACCTCGCCGCGAGCGTCGCGGTGGTGATCGCGTCGCCGCTCACGGGACTCGGAGTCGACCGCCTGGGCCTCAGCCCCGCGCTGATCGGGGTGGCCGTGACGCTGACCGCCGTGACGGCGCTCGCCTACCTCGCCTGGTGGCGCGCCGGTGACCACGAAGCAGAGCCGGCACCGCTGGCCGCGTGACGTCGCATGACGCCGTGCGACGCCACCGGCTGCCGCACCTCGACGCGCCGCGCGCGCGGCACGTACGATGGGCATGCGAGGCGGGTGGATGAGCAACGAACGCGACGCACGGCAGGACGACGCCCCCGAGGAGGAGCCCGAGGAATGGGCGCCCCCGGAGCACGTCCGCAAGCTGGACCCGGACCGCTCCGTCACCTCCACCGCGCTCCTGAAGGACGCGCTGGTCGACGACGCGGATCCGCGCTTCCCGCGATGGCTCCCCCTCCCCGGGATCGCCCTCGCGCTCGGCTGGGCCGGCTTCACGGCCGCCACCGCCGGGGCCGACTTCATGCAGGCCGTGGTGTGGCCGGGCGCGGGCATCTTCGCGCTGACCACCGTGGCGACCTGGCTGGGCTGGCAACTCGAGCTCGAATAGCCGGACGCGCCCTCGATCCGATCGAGGGCAGGCGGACGGACCGGGGAACGCACGTGCTCCACGTCATCTTCGGCGACGACGAGTTCCGCGCATTCGAGGCGCTGCGCGCGCTGAAGGCGGCGATCGACACGGACGGGTCGCTGGCCACGAACACCAGCGTCCTCGCCGCGCGCGGCCTGACGCCGCAGACGCTGATCCAGAACGCCGCCGCCATCCCGTTCCTCTCCCCCTCCCGCCTGGTGGTGGTGGAGGGGCTGCTGACCACGCTGGGCAGCCGGCGCGGCGTGGTGGAGGCGTGGCAACAGCTGGTGGACTTCGTGCCGCTGATGCCGGACTCCAACCACCTGGTGCTGCTCGAGCCGCCGAAGAAGCGCGACGACCGCGGGCGTGGCGCAGGCGGATCGCCGCTGCTCGCCGCGCTGCGCGCGTTCCCGAACGTCACCGTCACCGAGCTGAACGAACTGAAGACATGGGCGCGCGGCGGGCCGAGTGAGGTGGCGCGCTGGCTGCAGGATCGCGCCGTGCAACGCGGCATCTCGATCGATCCGCGCGCGATCGAGGCGCTCTGCGATCTCGTCGGCGCGAACCTCCGCACGCTGGCGACCGAGCTGGAGAAGCTCGCGATGTACGCGGGCGCGCGCCCGATCACCGCGGACGACGTGCGCCTGCTCACCCCGCAGGCGCGCGAGGAGAAGATCTTCGATGTCGTGGATGCGGTCGTCGAAGGGCGCGCAGCGGACGCGCTGCGCCTGGTCCGCCGCATGAGCGAGGACGGCTCCGAGACGCCGCTGCACCTGCTGTCGATGATCGCTCGGCAGCTGCGAATGATGGTGCGCGCCGCCGAGTTGATCGAGGGGCACGCACCGCCGGAGACGATCTCCACAGCCACGGGTGCCCGCGGCTACCCGCTGGAGAAGCTCACGCGGCAGGCGCGCGCCGCGGGGCGCGGGGCCTCGGAGGCGTCGCTGCGCGCTGCGGAGCGGAGCGACCATTCGGTGAAGACCGGCCGCCTGGACGCGGACCTGGCGCTGGAGCTGCTGGTGGTGCGCCTCGCTGATCTGGCCCCTCGCGGCGCGCGGGCGCGACGCTAGCGCCCGCCCCCCCGGGGGCATCGCGCGCGCGACGCCGGGAGGCGGGCGGCCGGCACCGGGTCGAGGGCAGCCGCCTACGTCACCTCGGTGCGGTCGACACTCATCGGGTTGTAGCAGGCGACCAGGTGGTCCGGGAGGCCCGTGTCCGCCGGGGTCTGCGCGGGCGCCGCATCCACACGGCACCGGGAGATCGCCTTGGAGCAGCGCGGCAGGAAGGGGCACTCCGGCCCCAGCGTCGCCGGGTCGGGCGGCTGCCCGCGCATCGAGACGAGCGGGCCGCGACGCGCGATCGAGGGCAGGCTCTGCAGCAGGCCGAACGTGTACGGGTGACGCGGCCGGCGGAAGATGGTGCGGACGTCGCCCGTCTCCACCAGCGCCCCCGCGTACATCACCGCCACGCGATCCGCCAGGCGCGCGACCACGCCGAAGTCGTGCGTGATCAGCAGCACCCCGGCGCCCTCGTTGCGCAGCCCTTCCAGGCGGTCGAGCGTCTCCACGCGCACCGCGGGGTCCAGCGAGGAGGTGGGCTCGTCCGCAATGATCACAGAGGGATTCAGCGCGGTCGCCATGGCGATCATCACGCGCTGCGCCATGCCGCCGGAGAGCTGGAACGGAAACGCGTCCGCAATGCGCTCTGGGCCGGGGAGCACGGTCCGCAGCGCTTCCAGCGCCGCCGTGCGCGCGCTCGCCTCGTCCATGCTGCGGTGCGCGCGGTACACCTCCGCCAGTTGATCGCCGATGGACAGCGTGGGCGTGAGCGAGGCAAGCGCGTTCTGGAAGATGATCGCGATCTCTTCACCCCGCACGCGCCGGAGATCTCGCTCGCCCATCGACTGGAGCGAGGTGCCCCGGTAGCGCACGTCCCCATCGACCGTCGCCTGCGGCGGCAGCAGCCCGAGGATCGCCTGGGCCACGGTGGTCTTGCCGGAGGCGGACTCGCCGACCAGCGCCAGCACCTCGCCCGCGTGCAGGCCGAAGGAGACGTCGCGCACCGCCGGCAGAACGCCCTCCCCCGTCCGGTAGGACGCGTGGAGGTGCCGGATCGCGAGCAGCGGCGGGGAGTCGGGGGTGGTGGGCTGCGCGGTCACGCTACCAGCCTACACCTCCCCAGGGACGCCTCGGGGCCGGGGACGCGCGAGATCGCCGCCTAGAACGCGCGAATCGTCGCCACTACGCGCCCCTGGATCTGGACGTTGTCCGCGTCCTCGTAGATCGGCTCCATGGTGGAGTTCATCGGCTGCAGGCGCACCTTCGCGCCTTCCGGGTAGTAGCGCTTCAGCGTGGTCTCTCCGCGATCCTCGATCCACGCGGCGACCATCTCGCCCGGGTCGGCGGTTCGCCGCGGCTCCAGCACCACGATGTCGCCGTCATTGATCAGCGCATCGATCATGGACGTGCCCTGCACCCGCAGCGCGAAGAGGTTAGGCCGCCCGCCGGCCTGCTCCTCGGTCAGCTCGATCACGTCCTCCGGGGCCACCTGGTCGGGGTGCGTGGGGATCGGGATGCCCGCGGCAATGCGGCCCAGCAGCGGCACGGCGACCGTGCGACGGCGGCGCTCCCCCTGCCCGTTCAGCAGCTCGATCGCGCGTGAGACCTCCCGGTCGCGGCGGATCAGGCCCTTCTCCTCCAGCCGCTTCAGGTTGTAGTCCACCACGGAGGTGGAGGAGATGCTGCACCCGTTCTGGATATCGCGGATGGAGGGTGGGTAGTCGTGCTCCGCAATGAACGACTCGAGGAACTCGAGGATCAGTTGCTGCTTCTCCGACAGTCCCTCGGGCATGCGCGTCTCCTTCGGCACCGCACGCCCACCGGCGCCGGCGTCCCGCGTACCCGGCGGTGCGCGCCCCCACGCGCCGCACACTCCGGGTACATATGTTCTGTTCGGAACAGTACGTGCTTATCCACAGTCCGTCAAGCGCGCCCGGCGCCCGCTCGCGCGGCCCCGGCTACCATGGGTGCACCGGCACCGGCACCGGCACCGGCGTGCGGCGTGCGGGTGTGGCGAGGAGGCAGGATGGGCGCGGGACTCGAGGATCTGTTTGGCCGGGAGCACCCCGGT
>JAQCJS010000079.1 GCA_027592975.1 Chloroflexota bacterium | reverse complement strand
ACCACCTGCATCGGCAACTCCGGCCCGCTGCCGGAGGCGGTGGAGGCGGCGGTTGACGCAGGCAACCTGGCGGTCGCCGCGGTCATTTCCGGCAACCGCAACTTCGAGGCGCGCGTCCACAACAAGGTGCGCTCCAACTACCTCGCGTCGCCGCCGCTGGTGGTGGCCTACGCGCTGGCGGGCACCACGGACATTGACCTGACGAAGGACGCGATCGGCGAGGGCAAAGACGGCCAGCCGGTCTACCTGAAGGACATCTGGCCGACGCAGGCGGAGGTCAACCAGGCGGTGGAGTCCTCCGTCCGCCGCGAGATGTTCGTCAAGCAGTACAGCAACGTCTTCGACGGCGACGACAAGTGGGCCGCCGTGCCCGCCCCCACGGGCGAGTTGTTCGGCTGGGATCCACAGTCCACGTACGTGCGCCGGCCCCCGTTCTTCGAGAACCTGCCGCGCAACCCGCAGCCGCGGGAGGACATCAAGGACGCGCGCGTCCTGGCCGTGCTGGGTGACTCCGTGACCACGGATCACATCTCGCCCGCGGGCGGGATCGCGCGGAACTCGCCGGCGGCGAAGTACCTCGACGAGCACGAGGTGCTCCCGAAGGACTACAACCAGTACGGCGCGCGCCGCGGCAACTACGAGGTCATGATGCGCGGCACGTTCGCGAACGTGCGCCTGAAGAACGCGCTGGCCGGCAAGGAAGGCAACTGGACGAAGCACCTGCCGGACGGCGAGGAGTTGACGATCTGGGACGCCGCCGAGAAGTACATGGCGGACGGCGTGCCGACGATCATCGTCACCGGCCGCGAGTACGGCACCGGCTCCTCGCGCGACTGGGCGGCCAAGGGGCCGCTGCTCCAGGGCGTGAAGGCGGTCATTTCGCAGTCGTTCGAGCGCATCCACCGCAGCAACCTGATCGGCATGGGCATCCTGCCGTGCGAGTTCATGGCGGGCGAGACGCTGGAGGCGCACGGCCTGGACGGCACGGAGCGCTACGACATCGAGGGCATCGCGGCGGGCCTCACCCCGAAGCAGATCCTCACGGTGCGCGCGGTTTCCGACGCCGGCAAGGAGACCACGTTCCAGGTGCGCTGCCGCATCGACACCGTGGTCGAGGGTGAGTACTACCGCCACGGCGGTATCCTGCAGTACGTGCTGCGCCAGTTGATCGAGGCGTAGTCAGCGGATGATGTCCGGGCCGGCCCGCGATGAGTACGAACTGATGCGTTCGTGGATCCTCGCGGGCCGCTCGGATGACGAGATCGCGCTCGCGCTGCTCGTCTCCGTGAAGATCATCCGCCTCGTGCGACGTGAGGTGGAGGCGGAGGTCCGGCCGCGGTAGAGGCTGTGACCTCCTGGTGGCCCAGCACCGGCGCGGGCCGCGGTAGAGGCTGGGGCCGCTCCGGCGTAGGCTTGCCGGGGACGCTCCACGACAGGACGCCCCGGATGGAGCGTCCGATGTCCCCCTTCGTGCGTCACTATCTGGAGATGGTCGCGGCGATGGTGGCCGGCATGGTTCTGCTGGGGCCGCCGGTGATGATGACCTCGCGGCTGGCCGGCTACTCGTTCATGTTCGATCCGACCGTGCGGACGCTGATCATGGCGACCAATATGACGATCGGCATGGTCGTGTGGATGCGCTATCGAGGCCACACGTGGGAGCGCACCGGCGAGATGGTCGCCGGGATGCTGATCCCCTTCCTCGCATTCCTCGTGCCGATGTGGCTCGGACTGATCTCGGAGACGACGCTCAACGTCGCGGGCCACCTCGCCATGCTCGTCGGCATGTGGGTCGCGATGATGCTGCGTCGCGCGGAGTACGCGGTCGACCACGGCCAGCACGCCCAGCACATGCACGAGGGGCACGCGCCGGAGGCGTAGTCCCGGCTCCGCGCGCTGGCTAGTGCGCGGCGATGATTGAGGTCGGCGGCGGGGCGGGGGGCTCCACGCCCTCAGGACGCTTCGGAAGCGGGGGGCGCGTGGCGAGGACGAAGAAGAGCGAGCCGAGCACAGAGAGCACCGCGATCACGGTGAAGCCGAACGAATATGAGCCGGAGCGGTCGTAGAGCCAGCCGACGACCCACGGGCCCAACACCGTGCCGAACATCGTCACCATCGATGAGAAGCCCATGATCTTGCCGAACGAGGCGCGCCCGAAGTAATCCGCGCGGATCGCCTGCATCAGCGGGCCTCGCGCTCCCCAGGCGCTGCCGTGCAGCACGGCGAAGGCGATGGTCGCGGCGACCGCGTTGACGTGGGCGAGCAGCAGCAGGCCGACGGCGTGCATCACCATGCAGGTGATCACGATCACCCGCTTGCTGATGCGGTCCCCCAGGTAGCCCCCGATCACCTGCCCCGCGATCTGGCTGGCGGTCACCACCCCCACGAACGCCGAGGCCCACGCGTCCGAGTACCCCAGCGAGAGCGTCAGGTGGAGGTAGAGGTGTGCCATGACCGACCCGACGATCAGCAGCGCTGAGCCGTGGCCCAGCGAGATCATCCAGAAGGTGCGGGTGCGCAGCGCCTCGCGGGCGCTGAAGTCCACGAGCGTGCTGGTGGAGCGGCGGTTGAGGCGGGCGTCCTCGGCCTTGAGGCGCGCCTCTTCCTCCTCGGTCAGTCCGTCGATGCGGAGGCCCTTGTCGGCGGGGCGCGCGTGCATCAGGCCGGAGATGGGTAGCCCGACGACCAGGATGATGAACGCGGAGAGCATCGCCATGTTCCGCCAGCCCAGCAGCGGGATGGCGATCAGCACCAGCGGCGCGACGAGGCCGCTGATGGCGAAGCCGATCTGGGCGAGGCCCAGCGCTCTGGCGCGCTGGCGATCGAACCAGTTCACCACGATCACCGTGATCGGCATGAACCCGGCGAGGCCGGCACCCAGCGCCATGATCCCGTAGAAGATGTAGAACGTCGGGATCGACCACACCTGGCTGAACAGCAGGAACCCGATGGCGATCAGCACCAGGCCGACCCGCACCATCGTCTTCGGGCCGAAGCGATCCACCATCCAGCCCTGCAGCGGGCCGAGGATGCCGTTCTCCAGCCGCGAGAGCGAGAAGCCGAGGCCGATCTCCGCGCGGCTCCAGCCGAACTCCTTCGTCAGGGCCGCGGCGTAGCCGCCGAACACCTGCTGCATGAGCGCACCCACGGTGAACTCGATGCCCGCACCGGCGGCGACGATGGTCCAGCCGTAGAACGGCTTCTTGCGCTCCGGCCGGTCGGTCTGCGTCACGAGGCGGCGTACTCCCGGCACTTGACCGCGCGCTCCAGATCGTCGATGGACTCCCGCAGGGAGCGCTGAAGCACCGGGAGCGTATCCGCGAGGCTGGCAAGGAGCGACTGCGCCCGGCCGAGCGTCTCGCGGTCGACCAGGTAGCCCGGCCACAGCCCGCCGAAGTAGGCGGTGGCGTACTCGTTCTCCTCGCGTTCGAAGATGCCGGGGAGCGCCTCGAAGTAGCGGCCGACGTAGGGCGTCAGCAGGTCGCGCTGCGCCCACCAGTGGAAGCCGCTCATGGCGGCGTTCGTCTGGTGCAGCGAGCCGTACCCGCGGATGCCGATCTGGAAGCGCGCCCATGCCTCGGCCTTCGTGCGGGCGTCGGGCTTCGAGGTGCCGCAGCGCAGGGCGGCGCGCTGGCCGCGGTCGCTGGGGTCGCGGGCGACCTCCGCGTCCACGCGCTCCTGCGCACCGTCCAGGCCGTACGCCACGTAGCGCATGGCGATGCTCCAGCGCATGTCCTGGTCGATCGTCAGGCCGGGCACCTCGATCGCGCCGTCCGCGAGCTGGCCGGTGGTCAGGGTGTCCTCCGGCGTGATCGCGATGCCGATGAGCGTGCGCGCCCAGGTGATCTGCATGTCCGCATCGGTCGCCGTCTTCAACGCGTCCAGCGCGAGCGCGAAGAAGCGGCGCGCGGCGCCGGCCTTCTGCTCCTCCGGCACGTAGCGCGAGATCGCTGCGGACATCGTCGCGAGGATCGTCTCGATCAGCTCGTGGTCGGCCTCGGTCGTCACCTTCGAGCCGGCGAGCTCCAGGTACTCGGTGGACTTGAGCTGCTGGTCGCGCACCATGTTCCAGAGCGCCTGCCAGATCAGCTGGCGGAGCAGCGGGTCCTCGATGCGATCCAGGTTCTCGCGCAGGAACGCGAGCGAGCGCTCGTCCAGCGCCACCTTCGCGAAGTCGTGGTCGTGGTGGTTCGGGAAGACCAGATCGGGTAGCGGCTGGCCCTGCGCCTCCTCGATCGCCGCCGTCGCCCCATCGATGCGCGCGGGCACCTCGCGCACGACGATCGAGCCGCCCTCGTCACGCACGAGCGCAATGTCCATGACGTGCGGCCGCAGGGTGGGGTAGCCCGCCGGCGCGCTCTGCGTCAGCGTCAGCGCGGCGATGCGGTCGCCGTCCGCCTCGACCGTGGCCGCGATCGTGTTCAGCGAGGGCGTCTCCAGCCAGAGCGCGGCCCAGCCGTGCAGATCGCGCCCGACGCCCTCGCCCAGGGCATCGAGCCACTGCGAGAGCGTGGTGTTGCCGAAGGCGTGCTTCACGAAGTAGCCACGCATCCCGGCTCGGAAGCCCTCCATGCCCATCGCGGCGACGAGCTGCTTGATGACGGAGGCGCCCTTGCCGTAGGTGATGCCGTCGAAGTTGAGGAAGGTCGCATCCGTGTCGGCGACCTGCCCGGCGATCGGGTGCGTGGTGGTCAGCTGGTCCTGGCGGTAGGCCCAGTTCTTCATCCCGGAGTTGAACGCCTGCCAGGAGGTGGTGAAGCGCGTGGATTCGTCCATGGCGAGGTAGGCCATGTAGGTGGCGAACGACTCGTTCAGCCAGAGGTCGTTCCACCAGCGCATGGTGACCAGGTCGCCGAACCACATATGCGCCATCTCGTGCAGGATGACCTCGGCGCGGCCCTGGCGCTGCGTGTCCGTGGGCGGGTCGCGGAAGACCATGCGCTCCGAATGCGTGACCGCGCCCACGTTCTCCATGGCCCCGGCGTTGAACTCCGGCACAAAGACCTGGTCGTACTTCCCGAAGGGGTACGGGTAGTCGAAGAACTCCGCGAAGAACGTCAGCCCCTGCTTCGTCACCTCGAACAGCTCGCCCTCGTCCACGTGCGGGGCGAGCGACTTGCGGGCGAAGAAGCCGAGGGCGATCCCCTCGTGCTCGTCACGGAAGGCGACGAACGGGCCGGCGATCAGCGCGAACAGGTAGGTGGAGAAGCGCTGCGTGCGCTCGAAGGTCGTGGTCGCGCGGCCCTCGTCCGCACCGGCGCGGGATTGGACCCTGCTGTTCGCGATCAACTCCCACGCCTCCGGCGCGGTGACGGTCAGCCGGTACGTCGCCTTGACGTCCGGCTGGTCGAAGCACGGGAAGAGCTTGTGGGCGGAGTACGGCTCGAAGTTGGTGTAGAGGTACTCCTCGCCGTCCTCGGGGTCGACGAACTGGTGGAAGCCGTCACCAGTGTGGTCGTAGTCGTTCTCGTAGACCACGTGGACGGTCGTCTCCGGGGCGAGCAGCGCGCCGTCCAGCGTCAGCCGCACGCCGCTCCAATCGGGCGCGTCCACCAGCGTCCCGTTGACCTCCAGCCGCTCGATGCGCTTGCCGGTGAAGTCGAGGAACAGCGGGCCGTCGCCGGTGCAGCGGAACGTCGCGGTCAGGTCCCCGCGGTACGTTGAGGCGCCGCGGGTCAGATCCAGGCGCAGGTCGTAGGCGACATCGGCGATGCGAGGCGCGCGCGCTTCGGCCTCGATTTGGGTGAGCACATCCTTCGGCAGCGTGGCGGGTGCGTTCATGGGCTCGCTCTCAGGGCGCACGAAGGCGCGCGGTGGGCCGTGGGTGGGAGAGAGGCATGGTACCGGACGGCCGCGCGGTTGGTCAGGCCGCCCCGGAGCGAGGGCCGTCGCCGCCCTGGGCCGCCTCGCGCGCGCGG
>JAQCJS010000078.1 GCA_027592975.1 Chloroflexota bacterium | reverse complement strand
GGGCGGCCGTCTGCGCCGGCCTGGCCGTGCTCGGCGTGGTGCTGGTGCGGGACGCGCAGGGCGACCACCGCGAGGCGCTCCACCAGACGCGGAACTTCTACGGCACCGTACGCGTGTTCGAGTACGACACCGCCAACCCGCTGAACGCGCAGCGCGTGATGGTGCACGGGCGCATCCTGCACGGCTTCCAGTACCTCGCGCTGGAGAAGCGGGCCGCGCGCACCGGGTACTACGGCTCGGAGAGCGGCGTCGGGCTCGCGCTGACCAACCATCCCGCGCGTGACCGGGGGCCGCTGCACGTCGGCGTGCTCGGCCTGGGCGCCGGGATGATCGTCAGCTACGCCGAGCGAGGCGACACGTACACGCTGTACGAAATCAACGACACCGTGATCGACTTCGCGGAGGATCAGTTCACCTTCCTGAAGGACGCACGCGAGCGCGGCGCGACCGTGAAGACGCATCTTGGCGACGGGCGCCTGGTGCTGGACCGGCAGCTTGCCGCCGGCGCACCGCAGCAGTTTGACGTGCTGGTGCTGGATGCCTTCAGCAGCGACTCCGTGCCGATGCACCTGCTCACGCGCGAGGCGTTCAGCCTGTACGTGAAGCACCTGAAGCCGGACGGCATCCTTGCCATCAACATCTCGAACCGGCACGTGGATCTCAGCCCGGTGGTCCGGGGGATCGCCGCGGAGATGGGGCAGGAGGTGGGCCTGATCTCCGGACAGGCCGGGGACACCACGGGGATCCTGTACAGCGTCTGGATGCTGATGACGCCGACCCGCGCGTTCTTCCAGGCACCGCCGGTGGCCTCGGGCCTGACGCCGTTCCCGGAGAGCGCCCGCCCGCCGATGATCTGGACGGACGACTACAGCACGATCTACGACCTGCTGCACCTGTACTAGGAGGCGGGGACGCCCGCGCTACGGCTCGATGCGACTGAGCAGCAGCGTGGCGAGGCCGAGGTAGACGGTGAAGCCGCTGATGTCGGTGCACATCGTCACCCAGATGCCGGCGGAGAGCGCGGGGTCCTGCTCCAGCCGGTGGAGCCCCATGGGGATCAGCACGCCGGAGAGCATGCCCACCAGGACGTTCGCCCAGAGCGCGCTCCCGACGACCAGGCCGAGCCACGGGTTGCCCAGCCACAGGTACGAGGCGATACCGACCAGGAGGCCGGTCGCCGCGCCGACGGCCAGGCCCACACGCAACTCATGCCAGACCACCCCCAGCGTGTCCCGCCGGAGGATCTCGCCCAGCGCCAACGACCGCACGACGACCGTGAGCGTCTGGATGCCCGCGTTCCCGCCCTGCCCGGCCACCACCGGCATGAACGCGGCCAGCACCGCCACGCGTGCCAGCGTGCTCTCGAACTGCGTGACCACCCAGGCAGCCAGCATCGCCGTGCCGAGGTTGACCACGAGCCACGGGAGGCGGTTCCGCACGGAGGTGGTGACGCCGTGCAGCTCCTCGTCCTCGCTGACGCCGGCCATGCGGTAGATGTCCTCGGTCGCCTCTTCCTCCAAGACGTCGACCAGGTCGTCCGCGGTGACGGCGCCCAGCAAGCGGCCGTCGGCATCCACGACGGGGAGCGACTGGAGGCTGTGGCGCTGAATCAGGCGCGCCGCGTCCTCCTGGTCCATGGTCGCGGGCACGGAGACGACGTCCGCCTCCATCAGCTCGCTGACCGGCGTGCGCGCGTACGAGGTGATGAGCGCCCGAATGCTCAGCACACCCAGCAGCCGGCGATCCTCGTCCGTGACGTACAGGTAGAACGGCCGCGAGGGGTCGGTCTCAAGGCTCCGCAGATGGACGATCGTGTCGGACGCGCTGAGGTGCGGCGGGACGGTGATGACCTGCCCGGTCATGTGACCGCCGGCGGTCTCCTCGTCATAGGCGAGCAGGTGCTCCAGCTCCAGGCGGCGCGCCGCCGAGAGCCCCTCCATCACCTGCGTCGCCACGTCTTCGTCCAGCGCCTGGACCATGTCCGCGGCCACGTCGTCCGCGACGCTCGCCAGCGTGGGGGTCAGTTCCTCCGCGCTGAGGAAGGCGACGGTCTCCTCCAGGCCGCGGGAGGTCAGGTACTCCAGCGCGGGCGCCACCACCTCCGCCGGCATGGCGCGCACCAGCGCCTCGTGCGCGTCGCCATCGAGGTAGTCGAGGACCTCGGCGAGGTCGGGCGCGCGGAGTCCGCTCGCCACCGCGACGGCACGGTCGAGCAGCCCATCCGCCAGCAACTCGTCGATGATCTCGACGGCGCTGCGTGCTTCCCGGGTGACATCCTCGTCGTCCATCCGGCGATTGTCGCTCCCGAGTCCGCTAAACGCGCAACCCCTGCGCCCCCGCGACCGTTTTGACGGCGTCACCGCGAGCCCTACCATGACGCCACAATGCCCACCCCGCTGGACCGGCTGCGCGTGATCGACCTGACCTCCGGCCCCGTGGGCGGGGTCGCGACCATGGTGCTCGCGGACTTCGGCGCGGACGTGGTGAAGGTGGAGCGTCCCGGCGGCGACCCCTTCCGCATCCTCCCCTCCGCCCCCGTCTGGCTCCGCGGCAAACGCAGCGTCGTCCTCGACCTGAAGACCGAGGCGGGGCGTGCCCACCTCGCGCGCCTCGCCGCCGGTGCCGACCTCGTGCTGACCACGGGCACCGAGGCGCGCCTGCGGGCGCTGGGCGCCGACCACGAGACGCTGGCCGAGGCGAACCCGGCGATCGTCACCTGCGCGATCACCGGCTTCGGCACCACCGGCCCGTACGCGGAGTACCCGGGGTACGAGGGGGTGGTCGCGGCGAAGGCCGGCCGCATGGCCTCGTTCGCGGGGCTCACCCACCGCGAAGGGCCCCACTTCGCCGCGCTGCAAGTGGCGTCCCACGCGGCCGCGTTCGCCGCCGCCTTCGGCTCGATCGCCGCGCTGATCGCGCGCGACCGCACGGGGCAAGGCCAGCACGTGGACACCAGCCTGCTGCAGGGCCTGAGCGCGTACGACCTGGTGAGCCTCGCCCACACCTCCGTGAAGGAGCGCGAGCCGGAGCGGTACGCCGAGCCGCCGATCCCGGTGCTCGCCATGCCCACGCTCAACTACCACCCGGTGATGACGAAGGATGGCGTCTGGCTGCAACTGGGCAACCTGCTCCAGCACCTCTTCGACAACTACCTTGTCGCCGCCGACTTTGCGGACATCTTCGGCGACGGCGAGCACGAGGGCGCTCCCAGCACCTGGCCCGAGGCGACGCGCGAGGCGTTCCGCGACCGGATGCTGCTGCGGATGCGCGAGCGCACTGCGGACGAGTGGATGCGCACGTTCATCGAACATGGCGGAGTCGCCGCGCACCGCTACCAGTCCACGCAGCAGGCGCTGGACGACCCCGACCTCGTAGCGAACGGCCACGTGATCGAGACGCCGCACCCCGTCGACGCCACGAAGCCGCCGATGCGCCAGATCGGCATGATCGCGCGGCTCACCGGCACGCCGGGTGACGTCCGCCCCGCCTTCCCGGCCGTGGGCGAGCACAGCGAGGAGATCCTCGGCGCGCTCGCTGCGGCCCCCTCCTCTGCGGAGCGGGTGCGAGCGGGGGGTGAAGGCTCACGGGCTGCCGGACGCCCGCCCCTGGACGGCATCACCGTCCTCGACTTCTCCACGATCATCGCCGCGCCGCTCGCCGCGACGCACCTCGCCGATCTGGGTGCGCGCGTGATCAAGATCGAGCAGGTGGGCGGCGACCCGTGGCGCTGGATGTACCAGGGCTTCGGCTTCATGAAGACGAACGCCGGCAAGGAGAGCATCGCGCTCGACCTCAAGAGCGAGGCGGGCCGGGCGATCGCGCACGCGCTGATCGCGAAGGCGGACGTGGTAATCCACAACTACCGCCCCGGCGTCCCGGAGCGCCTCGGCATCGGCTACGAGGACGCGCGGGCGATCACGCCGAACATCGTCTACGTCTCCGCGAACGGGTACGGGCTCGCCGGCCCGGGCGCGCACCGTCCCGCCACGCACCCGATCCCCGGCGCGGCACTGGGGGGTGCCGTCTGGCAGGCCGGCGTGATGCCCACCGGCACCAGCCTCGACGCGCTGCGCGAGGGCGCGCGCCGTCTCTCCCGCGCGAACGAGGTGAACCCCGACCCGAACACATCCGCCGTGATCGCCACCGCCACGCTGCTCGCGCTCTGGCACCGCCACCGCACCGGAGAGGGCCAGCAGGTGTTCACCGACATGCTGGGCGCGAACGCCTGGGCGAACCTGGACGACTTCTTCTCGTACGAGGGGCGCGAGGCGCGGCCGCCGGTGGACGCGGACGTCCTGGGCACCGGCCCGCTGTACCGCCTCTACCGCTGCCACGAGGGCTGGGTCTTCCTGGGCGTGCTGCTGGACGCCGAGTGGGATCGCCTGTGCGCTGCCATCGGCCGCCCGGATCTGCACGCTCACCCGCACTTCGCCACGCGCGAGGCCCGCGCGGCCCATGCGGATGCGCTCACGGCCGCGCTCACCGAGGTGTTCGCGACGCGGGACGCCTACTGGTGGGAGGCCTCGCTCACCTCACGCGGGGTGGGCTGCGTGCGCGCGGACGGGCCGCTGCCGGGCGACTTCTGGCACACCGCCCCGCACGTCACCGCCAACGGCTTCGTCTCCTCCGTCACGCACTTCGACCACGGCCCGTACGAGCGCTACCGCGCGATCGCGCGCATCCGCGGCAGCGAGCGCCAGTACGCCCCCGCCCCGGTGGGCGGGGAGCACGCGGGCGCGCTCCTCCGCGAGCTGGGCTACGAGGACGACGCGATCGCCGCGCTCCGCGCCGCCGGCGTCGTGTGGTCGGAGCCGCAGGTGCTGGAGCGGCGCACCTAGCGCGCCCCGCCGGGTATCCTTGAGGTGCACGACCACGACAGGGAGACTCCCATGCCCGAGCCCGTCTTCATCCTCGGCGGCTTCCAGACCGACTTCGCCCGCAACTGGCTGAAGGAGGGCAAGGGCATCCTGGACATGATGGAGGAGGTCGTCGCCGGCACGCTGGACGCCACCGGCGTCGTGCCGTCCGAGGTGGACGTGGCGCACGTCGGCAACTTCGCGGCGGAGCTGTACGTGAAGCAGGGCCAACTCGGCGGCCTCGTCGCGGAGGTGGAGCCGCGACTGTCCGGCATCCCCACCGCACGGCACGAGGCGGCCTGCGCCTCCGGCAGCATCGCGGCCCTCGCCGCGAGCGCGGAGATCGAGGCGCAGCGCTACGGCGTGTCGCTGCTGCTGGGCGTGGAGCAGATGAAAACCGTCGACCCGGCGACCGGCGCGGACTTCCTGGGCACCGCCGCGTGGTACGAGGACGAGGCGAAGGGCATCGACTTCGCGTTCCCCGCGTTGTTCGCGCGGCTCGGCGACGAGTACGAGCGCCGCTACGGACTGGACGGCACGCACCTCGCACGCATCGCGGAAGTGAACTTCGCCAACGCCCGCCGCAACCCGTTCGCGCAGACGCGCGGGTGGTTCACGGACGATAACCAGCACGACGAGCTCCACGCCGGCAAGTACGACCGCCCGGTCGCGGGACGCCTCCGCGTGCGCGACTGCTCGCAGGTGACGGACGGCGCGGTCGGCCTCGTGCTCGCGGGCGCGCCGTTCGCGCGCACGTGGGCGCAGCGCCGCGGCATCAGCCTGGATGAGGTGCCGCGCATCCTCGGCTGGGGCCACCGCACCGCGCCGATGAAGTGGGACACGAAGATCGCCGAGAGCCGCGAGCACCCCTACGTGCTGCCGCACACGCGCCGCGCGATCGAGGACGCCTTCGAACGCGCAGGCCTCGCCGACGTGTGGGGCGTGCAGGCGATCGAGACGCACGACTGCTTCACCACGTCCGAGTACATGGCGATCGACCACTTCGGCCTCACCCCGCCCGGCGAGTCCTACCGAGCGATCGAGGACGGCACGATCGACCTCGGCGGGCGGCTGCCGGGGAACCCC
>JAQCJS010000077.1 GCA_027592975.1 Chloroflexota bacterium | reverse complement strand
ATACTGAGGCTCGGCCCGGGCGGCGAACGGGGGAACCTCCATTGGCGAACGATCGACCTGCAACGCTGGGCGCGCTGAGGGCTGCGGGCATCGCGGTTCTGCCGGTGCGCCAAGAACTCCGCAAGAACCTGATCGCGAAGATCCGCGCTGGCGAGCGCCTCTTCCCCGGTGTCGTCGGATACGACGACACCGTCATCCCACAGCTTGAGAACGCCATCCTCTCCGGGCAGGACGTCATCCTGCTGGGAGAACGCGGCCAGGCGAAGTCGCGCATCATCCGCGCGCTCACCTCGCTGCTGGACGAGTGGACGCCGGTCCTGGCGGGCTGCGAGATCCCCGAGCACCCCTTCGCGCCGATCACGCCGCTGGGCCGGCAGATCGTCGCGGAGCAGGGCGACAACGCCCCGATCGACTGGATGCATCGTGACGAGCGCTACGGCGAGAAGCTCGCCACGCCCGACATCACAATCGCGGATCTCATTGGCGAGGTGGACCCGATCAAGGTCGCCGAAGGGCGTTACCTCAGTGACGCCTTCACCATCCACTACGGGCTGATCCCGCACACCAACCGCGGCATCTTCGCGCTGAACGAGCTGCCGGATCTCTCGGAGCGCATCCAGGTCGGTCTACTGAACGTGATGGAAGAGCGCGACGTGCAGATCCGCGGGCACAAGGTGCGCCTGCCGCTGGACGTCCTGGTGGTGGCGACGGCGAACCCGGAGGACTACACCAATCGCGGGCGCATCATCACCCCGCTGAAGGATCGCTACGGCGCGCAGATCCGCACGCACTACCCGACCACGGTCGAGGCCGAGGTCGCGATCATGGAGACGGAGGCCGCACACCTCTTCGGCGACACCGATATCGAGGTGATCGTCCCCGACTACATGAAGCAGGTCATCGCGGAGATCACGCGCCTCGCGCGCCGGTCGCCCGACGTGAACCAGCGCTCCGGCGTATCGGTGCGCGCCTCGATCGCCGACTACGAGACGATGATCGCGAACGCCACGCGGCGTGCGATCCGCCTGGGCGACCGCGTGGCCGTGCCGCGCGTGTCCGACCTCGCCTTCATCACCCCCTCACTGCAGGGCAAGGTGGAGCTGGAGACGGTGGAGGAGGGCAAGGACGAGCAGATCCTTGACCGCCTGGTGCAGGGCGCCGTGGTGGCGACCTTCAACCGGCTCATCGGCGACCATGACATGGACGTGGTGGTGGACGCCTTCCGCAGCGGCCGCTCCGTGGAGACCGGCGAGGCGAAGGCAGCGACCGAGTACCAGCGCCTGCTGAACGAGATCGACGGGCTGGCCGAGGTGGTCGGCGAGATCACGCGCGACGAGCGCCCCCAGGTGCAGGCGAGCGCGATCGAGTTCGTGCTGGAGGGGCTGCACCTCAACAAGCGGCTGAACAAGGACCGCGTGTCGGGACGGGCGCTCTACCGGGGATAGCCCCCGGCGGATCCCCGCGATCGACCGTCGCCCGAATCGAGGCTCTCGTGGCGATGATCTACCGCTACAGCGAGTGGGACGGCACGCAGTCGATCCCGAGTCTGGACCCGAACCAGGTTCTGGACGCGCTGGCCGACGACCTGATGAACTTCGGTGACCTGCAGCACGCGCTGCGGAACCTGATGCAGCGCGGCATGCGCGGCCAGCAGGGCGACCGCACCCAGGGCCTCCGCGACCTCCTGCAGCAGCTCCGCCAGCAGCGCCGCCAGCGACTCGACCAGTTCGATCTGGGCGGCGTGATGGAGGATCTGAAGCGCCAGCTGCAGGAGATCCTCGACCTCGAACGGCAGACGCTGGACGAGCGCCTCGCCCAGCAGGAGTCACAGCGGCAGCGCGACCAGCAGGGCGAGGCCGGCGAGGGCCGAGACGGCCAGCCCGACGCCAGCGGCGCGCAGCAGCAGCCCGGCGACGACGCCGCGCAGGATGGCGACGGCGCGGAGAGTGCCGAGGGGCAGCAGCCCAGCGAGTCCGGCCAGCAGGGGATGCAGTCACCTCGAGGTCAGCGGGGGCAGCAGGGCCAGTCCGGCGACGATGGCGAGCCGGGCACCTCGGGGCAGCGGGGGCAGCAGGGTGGCCAGTCCGAGCAGGAGCAGTTCGAAGAGATGCTGCGCCGCATCGCGGAGCGCAAGCAGCAGTTCCTCGACCAGTTGCCGCAGGACACCGCGGGTCAGATGAAGGACCTGCAGAACTACGAGTTCCTGAACCCCGACGCCCAGTCACGCTTCCAGGAGCTGGTGGATCAGCTCAAGCAGGCGATGACGAACTCCTTCTTCAAAGACGTCCAGAAGATGGTCGAGGAGATGTCGGACGGCGACAAGCAGCGCATGAAGGACATGGTCCGGGCGCTGAACGACATGCTGGCGCAGCGGATGCGCGGCGACCAGCCCGACTTCGACGGCTTCATGGATCAGTTCGGCGACATGTTCGGCGACAACCCGCCGCAGAACCTCGACGAACTGATCCAGCAGATGCAGGCGCAGATGTCCGCCATGCAGTCGCTCATGGACTCATTGCCCGGCGACCAGCGTCAGCAACTCCAGTCGCTCCTTGCCGACAAGCTGGGCGACCCGGAGCTCGAGGCGGAGATGTCCGAGTTGGCGCAGAACCTCGACTTCCTCAACCCCTCGCGTGACCAGTCCAACTCGTACCCGTTCCGGGGCGACCAGGAGGTCGACCTGCAGGCCGCCATGGATCTCATGGGCGAGATGCAGGACATCGATGCGCTGGAGCGCGGGCTGGAGCGCGCGCAGTACACCGGCGAGCTGGACCAGGTGGACACCGAGGCGCTCCGTGAACTCCTGGGCGACGACGCCGTGGAGTCGTTCGATGAGCTGAAGCAACTGCTGGAGGTCCTGGAGCAGGCGGGCTACATCCGCCGCGAGGGCAATGAGTGGCAACTCACCCCCCGCGGCACGCGGATGATCGGCCAGAACGCGCTCACGGAGATCTACCGCCAGCTCAAGAAGCAGGGCATCGGCAACCACCCGCTGCCCGAGAGCGGCCGCCACGGCGAGCGGCTGGACGAGTCCAAGCCGTACGAGTTCGGCGACCCGTTCCACCTGGACATGCGCAAGACGATCATGAACGCCGTGGAACGCGAAGGCTCGGGCTCGCCCGTACACCTGTCGCCGGACGACTTCGAGATCTACCGCAGCGAGCTCATGACGACGACGACCACGGTGCTCATGGTGGACCTGTCGTGGTCCATGGCGCTGCGCGGCTCGTTCCAGGCGGCGAAGAAGGTAGCGCTGGCGCTGCAGAACCTGATCAAGGCGCAGTACCCGAAGGACAGCCTCTACATCATCGGCTTCTCCGCCTACGCGCGGGAACTGAAGCCGCAGGAGTTGCCGTACGTCCGCTGGGACGAGAGCGTCCTGGGCACGAACATGCACCACGCCCTGCTCTTGGCGGAGCGGCTGCTGGCGAAGCACCGTGTGGGGTCGCGTCAGATCCTGATGATCTCGGACGGCGAGCCGACGGCGCACCTGGAGCGAGGCCGCTCGCAGTTCTCGTACCCGCCCAGCCCGGTGACGATCCGGGAGACGCTGAAGGCGGTGAAGCGCGTCACCCAGCAGGACATCACGATCAACACGTTCATGCTGGACCGGAACTACTACCTGAAGGAGTTCGTGAACCAGCTGGCGAAGATCAACGGCGGTCGCGTCTTCTACACGACACCAGACCGGTTGGGCGAGTACATTCTCGTCGACTACGTACAGCACAAGCGAAAGCGCATCGCCCAGCGCTAGCGGACGGCCCTCGGCCGCCCACGGTGGGCGGCGGAGGGTACGTGCGGCGGCTCCTGCTTCTCACCGGCGGTCTCGCCGGGTTCCTGGTGATCGGCACGCTCTGGTACTGGCTGGTGGAGGGCTTCGGAGCGCTCGATGGCCTCTACCAGGCTGTCACCACCCTCACCACCGTGGGCTTCCGCGAGGTCGTGGAGTTCGACACCAGCGCGAAGCTGTTCACCATCGTCTACATCCTCAGCGGCGTCGGCCTCCTCTTCTACACGGCGAGCGCCGTGGTGGAGAAGGTCGTCGTGGGAGAGCTGGCCAACGAGCTGGGGCTGCGGCGCAGCAGCCGGAAAGTGCGACGCATGGAACGCCATTTCGTGATCTGCGGATACGGCCGGGTGGGACACGAGGTGGCGCACGAGTTGGCGGCCCGCCACGAGCACTTCGTCGTCATCGACCGGGACGAGCACTCGTTCGCCGGGACGGATCACCCCGGCGCGATCGTGGTCCATGGGGATGCCACGGAGGAGGCGACCCTCCGCACCGCCGGCGTGGATCGCGCGCGAGCGCTGATCGCCGCTGCGGACTCGGACGTGGAGAACACCTACATCGTCCTCACGGCGCGGGCGCTCAACCCCGGGCTGTTCATCGTGGCGCGCGCGGGGTCTGACTCCGCGGAACGCCGGCTCACCTCGGCCGGTGCGGACCGGGTGATCTCGCCGTACCGCATCGGAGGGCGGCGCATGGCGCTCTCCGCGGTGCAGCCCATGCTCATGGAGTTCATGGACACGCTGGCCCGAGGCGGCAGCGACGACGACCGCATCCTGGCCGAGATCGTGGTGGAGGACGAGGCTGCGGGCCTGGAGGGGCGCGCGGTGCAGGAGATGTTCCCGCCGGACTGCGGTGTGCAGGTGATGGGTATTGAGCGATCGGCGGGCGGCCTCCAGATCGGCCCGCGTGGCGACACGCCGATCGCAGCCGGCGACCGGCTCATGGTCTACGGCGAGAGCTCCGCGATCAGCCAGCTGGCCGCCCCCGGCATCCGCACAGGGGCCACGCGACCCGTCGCCTAGATCCAGGCGCCGTCCTCTGCCTGCCAGAAGAACTGCACCAGCACGCCGCCGGTGTGGCGCGGGTGGATGAACGCCTCCCGCCACGGCACGCCGTCCGTGGAGTCGGCGCGCTCGCCGAAGATCGGGACGTTGTGGTGCGCGCACGCGCTGACCGCGCGCTCCCAGTCATGCACCTCGAACGTCGCGTGGTGCATGCCCGGCCCGCGCCGCTCCAGGAACCGCTGGATGAACGAGTCGCCGCTGGCGGGCGCGATGTTCTCGATGCGGAGCTGCTTCGTGCGGTGCTCCAGGACGCGCGTCTGGAAGCCCGTCTCCGATCCATCGCCCGAGGAGCGGTGGATCGTGTGCATGCCGAAGAGTCGCTCGTACCAGTCGCCGATCTCCTCGCAGGAGGAGTACGCGTGCGACAGGTGGTTGAGCGCCTTGATGCCCAGCGTGTGGGGTCCCTCGTCCTCCACGGGCGGCATGGTGTGCCACGGCTCGCCCTCGTAGAGCTGGAAGAGGAAGCCGTGCCCGCCGCCGCGCGGGTGGATGTAGATGACGTCCGGCTCTTCGCCCTCCATCACGGGGCCGCCGGCCCACGGCTGGGCGCCCTCCGCGCGGATGGCCGCCGCCGCCTGCCGGATGTCGCGCACGCGGATCGTCAGGTGGTGGAGCCCCGGCCCCGTGGGGCCCTCCAGGAACTTGTGCACCGTGGAGGTAGGGCTGCTTGGTGACAGCACCTCCCAGCCCAGGTCGGACACCCCGGGCATCGCGAGGTGGACGCCCAGGTAGCCGTCCTCGCTCTCGAAGCGCTCCCCGGCGCGGAAGCCGAACAGGCTCTGCAGCACATCGATCTGCGGCCCCAGCTCAGGCACGGCCTGGCTGACGTGGTCGAACCGGACGATCTCGATCAAGGTGCACTCCTGCCGCCGCGCGCCGCTGCTCCGCCATCTTAGCCGAGGCGACCGCTGCGCCCACCCTGCTCCGGGGATGGGCGCTAGCATGGGCAGATGTCCGTCCCCCGCCGCAGGGCCGTCGTGATCGCCAACCCCGCCGCCCGCCGTGCGCTGCCCCCTGCCGCCCTGGACGCCGCCTCCGCCGCAATGCGCGCGCACGGCTGGGACGTCACCATCGAGGTTCCCGCCGGCCGCGAGGTGGCGATCGCGAGCGCCACGGCACACGCCCGAGGCGGGGGGGACGCGATCCTCGCCTGCGGGGGCGATGGGAG
>JAQCJS010000076.1 GCA_027592975.1 Chloroflexota bacterium | reverse complement strand
GCTGCGCGCGCTCGCTGCCGGGGCCGAGGCCGAGCGTCCCGACGCCGTCCTCGTCGACCCGATGTTCCCGGAGCGGAGCAAGGCCGCGCGTGCGAAGAAGGAGATGCAGTTGCTCCAGCGCCTGCTCGGCCCAGACGACCCTGCGGACACCGTGGAGTTGATCGAGGTGGCGCTCGCTACCGCGCGGCGCCGGGTCATCCTGAAGCGCCCGGTGCACGCGCCGCACGTCGCGGGCGTGCGCCCGCCCGACCTGGAGGTCCCCGGCCGCGCCGCGCGCTACGACGTCTACCTGATCGCGCCGCCGCGCGTGTAGGGGGGCGGCGCCCTCACCCTGCCCTCTCCCCGAACGGGGAGAGGGTTCTGAATCCGGTTAGGGCCCTCTCGCCCGGTTTCAGGAGAAGGTTGGAGCGAGGGTCATTCCCCTCCGGCCCCCTCTCCTGCGCAGCGGGAGAGGGTTGGGGTGAGGGCTTCCGCGCTCGGCCTAGTAGGTCACCCCGCGCACCGCGCCGCCGTCCACGCCGATCGTCTGGCCGGTGATCCCGGAGGCCTGCTGCGAGCAGTAGTAGGTGATCATCCCGGCGACTTCCTCGGGCTTGATCATGCGGCCGATCGGGATGCCGGACACGGTCGCCGCCTCGGCCTCCTCCGGCGTGATGCCTCGAACCTCCTGCGCGCGCGCCATGTTGATCTGGTGGCGGTCGGTGTCCGTGGCGCCCGGGTGGACGACGTTCACGGTGACGCCGGACTTCGCGACGGCGTCCGAGACGCCCTTCGAGATGTTCACGATCGCCGCGTTCGTCGCGCCGGCCGTGCTGCCGTTGATCGCCTGCCCGCTGATGGCGGCGCGCGCCGCGAGGCCCGCGACATTGATCACGCGCCCCCAGCCCGCCTCGACCATGCCGGGGAGCACGGCCTCCATCGCGCGGCGGTAGCCGTGCACCTTCACGTTGAAGTGGTGCAGCCAGTCGTCGTCCGTGAGCACGCCCACGTTGAAGGACACGCCGTTGTTCACCAGGATGTCGATGCTGCCGAGGTCGGCCTTCACCTTCGCGACGAGGCCGGCGATGTCCTCCTTCACGGACATGTCCGCCTGCACGGCGACCACCTTCACGCCGGTGGCAGCGCGGATCTCCTCCGCAACCTCCTCCAGACGATCGAACTGCCTCGCGCAGATGGCGACGTTCACGCCCTCGCGCGCCAGCGCCCACGCGGTGGCGCGGCCGATGCCGCGGCTGCCGCCGGTGATGAGCGCGTTCTTGCCGGCGATGCCCAGGTCCATGACTCCACCCCTCGTCAGTTCCGCGCCGTGTCCGTGTCCCGCTACTTGAAGGCGGGCATGATCTCCCGCGCGAAGAAGCGCACGTCGTCCGGGATCATCCCCGTGAACGCGACCTGCTCCACGCCGCCCGCCTCCAGCACCTTCAGCCGATCGATGCACTCGTCGGGCGTGCCAATGATGCTTGCGGCCTCCACCGTTTCGCGGCGCGCTTCGGGCGCGGAGTAGAACAGGTTGCGGCCACCCTGCGAGGGCGGCGCAGTGGACTCCGCCAGCACGCGCAGGGCGTCCATCTGGCGCTCCACCAGGTTCTCGCGATCCGCCTCGGAACGGGCCATGCGCAGGCTGCGCGTCAGGATGACATCGTGCTTGGAATACGGCACGCCCATCTGCTCGCGCGCCTCGCGGTACCAGCCCGCGCGCTCGATGGAGGTCTCGATAGAGCCGACCTGGTCCAGGTAGAGCTTGAAGCCCTCGCGCGCGGCGCGGCCGATGGACTCCCGGCTCCCGGCGCCGATCCACAGCGGCGGGTGCGGCGACTGCACCGGCCGCGGATCCACCTGCACGTCGTCGAAGTGCCAGAACTGCCCGTCGAAGGAGAAGCGCGTCTCGTCCTGCCAGGCGCGGCGCAGCACCGCCACGGCCTCCTCGAACCGCGCCTGCGCGCTGTCGATCTCGATGCCGAAGCCGCGGAACTCGTAGTCGCGGTACCCGCGCCCGACGCCGAGGTCGAGTCGGCCATTCGAAAGCACATCGATCATCGCGGCCTGCTCGGCCAGCATCAGGGGGTTGTGCCACGGCACCACGACCACCGCGGCGCCCAGCCGGATCGTGGTGGTACGCGCCGCGAGGTGCGACAGCAGGTTGAGCGACGCGGAGAGCTGGCCGCGGCCGGTGAAGTGATGCTCCACCAGGTAGATGCCGAAGAAGCCGGCCTCTTCCGCCTCCACCACCATGTCGATGAACTCGCGGTAGGCGTCCGAGTCGGTGTTGGTTTCAGTGCGGGCGGGCCCGCCGAACATCCCGAAGCGCATCAGTCCTCGCAGTCCCGGGGTCACCCCCGTCAGTCTCGACCGAAACGAAGGGCGCGGAGATCCGCGCCCTTCGATCCTGTGCGGTGCGGCTCGCTAGCTGCCGCGCTGTCGTGGATCCAGCACGTCGCGGAGCGCGTCACCCACCAGGTTCGCGGCCAGCACGGTGAGGCTGATCGCGATGCCCGGGAAGAGCGCGAGCCACGGCGCCTCGCGGAAGTAGGAGCGCCCCTCCGCGCTCAGCATGCCGCCCCACGAGGGGACCGGCGGCTGGACGCCGAGGCCGAGGAAGGACAGCGAGGCCTCCGCGGTGATGAACGCGCCGAACTGCACGCTGAGCGCCACGATCAGCGGCGCCATGACGTTCGGCAGGATGTGCTTCGCTACTATGCGCGTCGAGGTCGCCCCGAGCGCGGTCGCGGCCTCCACGTACGGCATCGCCTTCACGGCGAGCGTGCTGCCTCGGACGACGCGGTTCACCGTGGTGGACCCGACGAGCCCGAGCGCGATCGCGACGGTGACCAGGCTGGGGAGCTTGCTGCCGATTGCGACCACCAGCATCATCGCCAGCAGCAGCAGCGGAATGGAGTGGATGCCATCCGTGACACGCTGCAGCGTCAGGTCGTACTTGCCGCCGAAGAAGCCGGAGGAGACGCCCAGGAACGCGCCGAGGATGCCGCTCAGCAGCACGCCGGACGTGCTCGCGAGCATGGACGTGCGCGCACCGTAGATGATGCGGCTGAACACGTCACGGCCCAGCGAGTCCGTGCCGAAGAAGTGTGCCCCGCTGGGCCCCTCCAGGCGCGCACCGAAGTCCTGCGCCGCGTAGTCATAGGGCGCGACGATGCCCGCACCGAACGCGAGGCCCACCACCAGCAGGATCACCACCCCGCCGACGGCCTCGATCGGTCGACGGCGAACCTGCCGCAGGAATCGCGAGCTGCGTGATCGCTGCGCGGGGATATCGGACGGGATGACGCCAGCCGGCGCCGCTTGAACGCTCATGACCGCCCTCTTCCTAGGAGTACCGGATGCGCGGGTCGAGCCACGCATACGAGATATCCACCAGCAGGCTCATGAAGGCGACCACGCCGCCAAAGAGCAGCATGTTCGCCTGGAGTTGGGTGTAGTCGCGCTCGCGGATCGAGGCGAGCGTCAGCGTCCCCAGACCGGGGATGTTGAAGATTGCCTCCGTGATGACCGCGCCACCAAAGAGGCCGCCCAACTGGAGGCCGATGATCGTGACCACGGGGATGAGCGCGTTCTTCAGCGCGTGGCGCTGCATCACGCGGGCCTCGTTCAGGCCCTTCGACCAGGCCGTGCGGATGTAGTCCTGGCGAAGGACCTCCAGCAGCGAGGAGCGCACGAACCGGGTGGTAGTGCCGCCAAAGGAAAGGCCCAGCACCAGCGCGGCGGGGAGGAGCTGTTGCAGGTTGGACCAGGGATCTTCCAGCAACGAGCGGTAGACGGGTGGTGCGCCGTAGCCCCACCAGATGGCGGGGAGCAGCACCACCATGGTGCCCAGCCAGAAGTTGGGGATGGAGAGCGTCAGGATCGCCCACAGACGGACGGACTGATCCAGGAACGACCGCTGGCGGGCCGCCGAGATGATCCCTGCGGGGATCGCGAGCCCGATCGCGGTGATCGAGGCGAGGACGGCGAGTTCGATGGTGATCGGCGCGCGACGAATGATCTCCTCGGTCACGGGACGCCGGCTCTGCATGGAGTTGCCCATGTCGCCGGTCATCATCTTGAGCACGGCGATGCCGTATTGCTCTGGGAGCGACTTGTCGATGCCCAGTTCACGCCGGAGCGTCGCCTTCTGCGCCTCCAACTCCGGGCCGGAGTTGACGGTGCCACCCTCGAGGAACAGATCCACAATATCGCCCGGGATGACTCGCATCAGCGCGAACAGCAGCGTGTACAGGATGAAGAGCGTCGGGATCATCAGCAGAACCCGGCGCGTCACATAGCGAAGCATCTTCGCTCTCCGTCTCGTCGGCCAGAAGCCGGAGGCGCTACGCCCCCCGGAGGGGACGCAGCGCCTGTCGTGTTCGGTCTCTACCGGCCGCGTGCGCGGCCGGGGGAACCGGCCTACGCCTTGTCCAGCCACGTGAACGCGTGACCGGAGCGGTACCAGAACGGCGGGCCGTCGACGAAGTTCTTCACTTCCTTCGTCCAGGCCGTGTAGTTCGTGCCGTCCACGAACTCCAGCTTGTACATGGCCTTCTGGAGCCACTTGTCGATGAACGCCTTGGTCGCGGCCTGCCGCTCCTTGACGTCCACGACCGCCATGACCTTGTCGACGTCCGCGTCGACTTCGGCGTTCTTCAGGCCGGAGCCGTTCTTCGGACCGTTGGTCTTGTAGTCCAGCAGGAACGACTCGGGCGCACCCTGACCGTCCAGGCCGAAGCAGAGACCGTCGTAGGTCTGCTCGTTCTGGCCCTTGCGCATGGTCGCATGATCCTTGCCGTCCAGCTTCACGTTGACGATCTTGTTGGTCGTCAGCGTCTGGGCGATGTACTGCGTGGAGTCCTGGTACGACTGCGGGTACGACGTGTTGTAGAGCATGCTGGCAGCGATGCCGTTCGGGTGGCCGGCCGCTGCCATCAACTGCTTCGCCTCCGCCAGATCCTGACGCAGGAAGTACTTCTTGCTCTTCAGCTCGTCCTGCGACAGGGTCCAGCCAGCGTGCTGATTGGACACAATGCCGCGCCACAGGCCGTTGCCCTCCTGCAGCGTCTTCAGCAAGACGCCGGTGTCCAGCGTCAGGGCAACGGCCTTGCGGACGCGCTCGTCCTTCCAGCGGTCTTCCTTGGCGTTCATGAACAGCACCTGCGGGGCCACCCGGAGGTAGTCCTCCACCGTGATGTCCTTGTTTGCCTTGGTGTCCTTGATGGCGTTGGCGGGGACGTCGTAGATCTGCGTCTGGCCGGAACGGAAGGCCGCGGTGCGCGTGTCCTGGTTGCCGATGATCAACCAGTTCAGCTCGTCAACAAACGGCGCGCCCTTGATGAAGTAGTCCGGGTTCTTCTTGTAGGAGACCCGGGCATCCTTCTCCCACTTCTGGAAGATGAAGGGCCCCGTACCGACGATTGTCTCGCGGAACTTGCTGCCCGCTTCAAGCTCCTTCGGGTACATCCACGCGAGATGACCGCCGATCTGCGTCATGAGCAGCGGGTTGAACTTCTTGAGGTTGATGACCAGAGTCTTCGCGTCCGGCGTCTCGATGGACGAAATGTCGGAGTAGGCGCCGCGGAAGAGGCTGACCTTGTCCGTGGCCACGCGGTTCAGCGCGTACTTCGCGTCCTCGGACGTGAAGACGCGACCGTTCACGGGGGCCACGTTGTGGAACTTCACACCCTCGCGGAGCGTGAAGACCATCTTCGTCGGCTGGGCCTCCCATTTGGTAGCCAGATCCGGGTGGAAGACGGTGGGGCTGTTGCGGTCCTTCGGATCGCGCCCGATCTGCATCAGGCCGCTGTAGGCCGGCATGGCCACCTGGTGCACCATCGCCGACGCGGACCCCAGCGGATCCAGGTTCGCCAGCTTCGGCGAGCCCGGCGACCAGTTCAGCGTGCCGCCGTACTTCGGCACGCCGTTCGGCTCACGGTTGGTGAACGAGTCACCCGTGATGCTCGCGACGGTCGGTCCGGCCGGAGCCGCGGTGCCGCCAGTGGCCGTGCCACCCGTGGCACCGCTCGGTGCCGGGTCGTTGCCGC
>JAQCJS010000075.1 GCA_027592975.1 Chloroflexota bacterium | reverse complement strand
GGCGCGGCCCCCCGCGCGAGGTGGATCAGCCTCCTGCGGGACTCCAAGCAACTGACGGGAGGGCAGCGCGAGGCGCTGGCGGAACGCATCCGCGCGGAGTGCTGTTGGGCCGTCGCGGGGGTCTCGCCACAGGTCGTGGACCAGATCAACATCCTGCGCGCGACCCGACTGGCAATGCGCCGTGCTGTCAATGCCTTGCCCGCGCGCCCCGACGCCCTGATCATTGACGGGAGAGAAGTGGTCGAGGGCGGGTTGGAGCAGCGCTCCGTCATTCGGGGCGACGCTCGGTGCGCGTCAGTCGCGGCCGCCAGCATCATCGCGAAGGTGGCACGTGACAGCATGATGCGAGACTTGGACACCACGTTCCCCGGGTACGGGCTGGCCGAAAACAAGGGGTATGGCACCCCGGAGCACCTCGCGGCGCTCTCAGCGATGGGATACAGCAGCATCCACCGACTGTCGTTTGCCCCTGTCCGTCTGGCGGTCCGCCGATGATCGAACGTAACCAACGCCTGGGCGAGGCGGGCGAGCGCATCGCCTCTCGCTACCTCGAGCAGCAGGGCTACGAGGTCGTGGACAAGAACATCCGCCGCCAGGAGGGCGAGATCGACCTCGTCGCGCTCCACGGTGAGACGCTGGTCTTCATCGAGGTGAAGCTGCGAACCTCCCGCAAGATGGGCGCGGCCGTGCAGGCGGTGTCCCCGGCGAAGGGGGCACGGCTGCGAGGGCTGGCGGAGGCGTACTCCGCCGACCACCCGGAGCTGCCTGCGAACCTGCGCATCGACCTCGTCGCCATCGAGCTCACCGTGGGGGGCGAGGTGGGGCAGTTGAACCACGTCCAGAACGCGGTCGAGGGCTAACCGGCATCCCGGGATCTGGTTGCCAGTGGGCGCGGGGCTGATTTTCGGGGCGGCGCGCGTTATGCTTCGCCCATGCCCATCTACCAGTACGACTGCGCCGCCTGCAAGAAGCGCGTTGATGTCTTCTTCCGCTCGATCAGCAAGGTCACGGATCCCGTGTGCCCGGACTGCGGCGGCAAGAAGCTGAAGCGCGTCATGTCGAAGGTGATGCGCGCCCGCTCCGACTCCGACCGCATCGACGATATCGACGTGAACCAGGAGCTGGGGCGCCTGAACTCCATGGGCGTGGGTGACTTCGCCCGCTGGACCAAGGACCTCGGCAAGCGCTACGACGGCGCGCTCGGCTCGGACTTCTCCGCGCTGGCGGCGAAGGCCGAGGCGGGCGAGGATCCGGTGGAGCGCGTGGACGCGGCGCACACGCTGAAGTACCGCCTGCAGCAGGCCAAGCGCGGCGCGAAGCCAAGCGCGTCCGACATGGGCGACGCCGCTCCCGACCCCTACATGTCATAACGCGGCCCTGCCGCACGGCTGAGCCGGGGACCTCACGATGCCGATCTACGAGTACCGTTGCGAGGACTGCTCCCAGGATTCCTCGATCCTGGTGCGGTCGCCGAAGACGGCGGCCCCGCCGAAGTGCGAGCACTGCGGATCGGCGAAGGTGTCCCGGAAGATCTCGGCCGTGGCGCGACGGCGCAGCGTGGGCGACGTGGTCGGGGAGTACGGATCCGACCTGGACGGTGGCGGCATCCGCGACCCGCGCCAGATCGGCCACTGGGTGGAGAAGCGCTTCGAGCAGTTCGGCGTGGACGTCCCGAAGTCCACGCGTGACATGATCAACGCTGCCCGCGACGGCGTGATGCCCGAGGGCCTCGACATCTAGCGGCCCCGCGGCCTCCCCTCGTCCCTGACGATCCCGAGCGCCGCCCGCCCTCCCTCCAGAGCACGCCCCACCCTGCCGAACATGTAGGTGAAGACCCCAGCATGCCGGGCATCCCGGCGGTGGCGGTGATTCGCATTGGAGCGGGGGGCGCGATGCAACAGGGAGCCGGTTCGGCCGCCTATTCGGCGCCCCCGGGCGATCTCGCGGGGGTGCGCGGCAGTGCGCTGCGCCCGGTTCGCCGCATCGAGATACTCGCCCACCTGAGCGGTGCCTTCGATATCGCGGAGCAGCAGCAGGCCGGGCACGCCGCGCGTGTGGCCTACCTGGCGCACGAGGTGGGCCGCCGGCTGGGCCTCGGCGCGGAAGAGCGCCGCCGTCTGCTGGCGGTGGGGCTGCTGCACGACGCCGGCGTCCCCGTACGGCTCGAGGGTGGCCATCTGGCCGCCGGAGCATGGGTCGCCTCGCGGTTCGGCTTCGACGAGTTGGTGGGCGAGGCGATCATGGCTACGCACGAGCGCTGGGACGGCCGTGGCCGACCGGGCGGGCTGCATGGTCACGAGGTTCCGATCGAGGGGCTGCTGGTGCATGCGGCGCACTGGGCGTGCGAGTTCGCCGACGGCGCGATGAGCCCGCTGCGTGCCCGCGCGCAACTCCAGAACTCCACGATCGCGGATATCGAGCCGCTGGCCGGGCCGGTGATCGCCGCCGCGCTCCGTGACGCGCTGCACGAGGACGCCACCTGGCTGGCGCTGTGGAGTGACGACCTGCCGCGCCTGGTGGCGCAGGCGGGGGTGGGCGAAGGGCGAGGTGGTGGATGCGGCCGTCCGGGAGCCGGGCCGATCCGCGCGCGTTGCCTCGCTCGCCCGCCAGCTCGCCGTCGAACTGGGGCTGCCGGACGGGTACTGCGAGGCGATCAACGTCGCCGGACACCTGCTGGACCTGGGCCAGCTGGGGGTGCCCCGCCACATCACCGACAAGCCCTCCATCCTGACCGTGGACGAGATGGAACTGATGCGCTGTCACCCGCTGGTCGGCGCACGGCTGATCGAGCGCGCGTCCGGCCTGTCCGAGGTGGCCGAGTGGATCGCGATGCACCACGAGCGGCCGGACGGCCGCGGTTACCCGGAACTGCTGTCGGCGGACGAGATCCCGGTGCTGCCTCGCATCCTGGCCGTCGCGGACGCGTACTGCGCGCTGCGAGCGGAGCGCCCGTACCGGCCCGCGTTCTCGGAAGACGAGACGATGGTGATGATCGAGCTCGGCTCGGGGCGCCAGTTCGACGCGCGCGTGGTGCAGGCGCTCCCGGAGGCGCTGGAAGCCCTGGACGCCCTGCAGGACGCTGACCCGGGTGGAGCGGACGCGGCGGGATAGCGTCCCGCCGCGGGTGCCGGCGCTAGATCCGCTGGAAGCGCTCCACGTCCAGCACGAACATGATCGCGCCGCCCGCGCGCACCTCGATCGGCTCGGTGGTGAAGGGGCTGTCGCCAATGAACGGCAGCGTCTGCACGGGGACGAGCTCCGTCCGCGCCGGACAGATCTCGTTCACCACGTCCAGAACGGTGTCCACCTCCGTGGCGGGGACACCGCTGAAGATCGTGACGTTGCCCCGGCGAAGGAACCCTCCGGTGGATCCGACCTTCGTCGCGGGCACACCGCGTTCTACGAGGGCCGCCATCAGGTCGTCGGCGTCCGTGTCGGACACGATCATCATCACCAGCTTCGTCGGCTCGATCGGATCGACCATCGCTACGCTCCTTCCGTGCGCGGTGTGACCGCGCCCGCCGGTTCGGGCTCGCGCGCCGCGAGGACGACGGCAATGGCGATGCCGATGGCGACTCCGAGACCGACTGAAAGCAGGCCGCGCATCAGAGTCTCCTCAGCGATCGTCCCCGCGGTGATCATCGCCTGCCGCTGTTGTGCGGATGTTAGCAGGCTGCCCGGCAGCGGAGCGCGGATCGCGCTTTCTTGAGGGCGTCCGGAGCCGATGCTACGCTCGCGACTCGACACCCCTCGACCTGCGCGCACTCCGGGAGATGACGTTGACGGAAAGTGACGGCCCCGCGTCCGAGATGAAGGCCGACCTGGAGACGATCACGTCGCTCGCCAAGCGTCGCGGGTTCGTGTTCCCTTCGGCCGAGATCTACGGCGGTTTTGCCGCCGCCTACGACTACGGCCCCCTGGGCGTGGAGATGAAGCGCAACATCCGCGAGCGCTGGTGGCGCGCGATGGTCCAGGAGCGTGACGACGTCGTGGGCATCGAGGCTGCGATCATCACGAACCCCAACGTGTGGGTCGCCTCCGGCCACGTGGCCGAGTTCACCGACCCGCTGGTCGAGTGCCTCGAATGCCAGGCGCGCCTGCGCGCCGATCATGTCGAGGACAACACCTGCCCGAACTGCGGCGCGGTCGGCAAGTTCAGCGAGCCTCGCCGGTTCAACATGATGCTCAGCACGATCGTCGGCCCGGTGGCGGACGAGTCGGCGCGCGCCTTCCTGCGGCCGGAGACGGCGCAGGGCATGTTCGTGAACTTCGACAACGTGCAGACGACCATGCGCAAGCGCCTGCCGTTCGGCATCGCGCAGGTGGGCAAGTCCTTCCGCAACGAGATCACGGTGAAGCAGTTCATCTTCCGGACGCGTGAGTTCGAGCAGATGGAGATGGAGTACTTCTGCCACCCGGAGTCCTCGCTGGACGTGCACACGTACTGGAAGAAGGAGCGGCTGCGCTGGTACTACGGCCTGGGCGTGCGGCCGCAGCACCTCCGCCTGCGTGACCACACGCCTGACGAACTGTCGCACTACTCGAAGGCGACGAGCGACGTCGAGATCCACTACCCGTGGGGCTGGGCGGAGGTCGAGGGCATCGCGCATCGCGGCGCGTACGACCTGACGGAGCACTCCAGACACTCCGGCAAGAAGCTGACGTACTTCGACCCGGACACCAATGAGCACATTGTCCCGCACGTGGTGGAGCCGGCCGCGGGCGTGGATCGCATCATGCTGATGCTGCTGCTGGAGTGCTACGACGAGGAGCAGCTGGAGGGCGGCGACTCGCGCGTGGTGCTGCGCTTCGCGCCGGGCATCGCGCCGGTGCAGGTGGCGGTGCTGCCGCTGTCCCGCAAGGACACGCTGGATCCGACGGCGCGCAAGGTGTGGGACGCGCTGCGCCCGCACTTCCGCACGCAGTACGACGACGCGCAGAGCATTGGCCGGCGCTACCGGCGGCAGGACGAGATCGGTACGCCGCTGTGCGTGACGGTGGACTTCGACACGCTGAACGACGAGGCGGTGACGATCCGCGAGCGCGATTCCATGCAGCAGACGCGCGTGCCGATCAGCGGGCTGGTGGCGGCGCTGCAGGAGCGGCTGGTGGCACTGGAGCCGTACGTGCCCTCGCACGACGAGATCTCGCTGTAATGGCGCCCGCGACTGACGGAACGCCGAAGCCTCGCCGCCGTCTGCTACACACGTCGGATGTGCACCTGGGCGGCTACGACACCGGCCCGGAGTACAAGCGCGACGAGGTGGAGGCGACCTTCCGGTCCGTGATCGACCTGGGGCGCTCCGCGAACGTGGACGCGATGCTGATCGCGGGCGACTTCTTCGATAACGCGCGGGTGCGGCCGGAGACGCTGGAGTTCGCGGCGACGGAGATCGCGCGGCTGGACCGGCCGGTGGTGATCGGCCCGGGCAACCATGACCACGTGGGCCCGGGATCCGTCTACAGCCGCTATCCGTACCAGGACGTCCGGAACCTGCAGATCATCTGGAACCCGGACGGCGAGATGCTGCGCCTGGACGGCCTCGGCATCGAGGTGTGGGGGCGGCCGCACACGGAGCGCGTGCTGGACTTCAAGCCGTTCGTGGCCCCGCCGCCTCGAGGCGAGGAGCCGTGGCAACTGGGCATCGGCCACGGGCACTTCATCCACCCGCAGGCGGTGCTGGAGCACTCGTTCCACATCCGCGAGGAGCACCTGGCGTCCACGGAGCGCGACTACGTGGCGCTGGGCCACTGGGAGCAGATGACGCGCGTCGCGGCCGGTGACCGGGTGGTGGCGGCGTACAGCGGCTGCCCGGAGGGCCTGGCGCATCGCAAGGGCGGCTGGGCGATGCTGGTGGATCTGATGGAGGACGGCACCGTCCGCCTGACCGCGCACCCGCTGGGCAACGAGCCCGGTCTGGCGCACGACGAGATCCCGCTGCTGCCGGGGGCGTAGCGTCCGCTTCGGCCGGTTCGAGGACTGAGCGGGCCGGCCCATCCCCCCTGCCCCCCTTCCCGCGCCGGGAAGGGGGGATGAGATGCGAGGGCTGCGCCCCTCGCGCTCCCCCCGGAGGCGCATCGCTTCGCTT
>JAQCJS010000074.1 GCA_027592975.1 Chloroflexota bacterium | reverse complement strand
CGCGGTCAGCGCAGGCCCGCCGGATGGGCGGGCCTGCGCCGCGTCCCACGGCGTGATCACGGCTCCGTGCTAACGATCGTTATACGCCCGTCAACTTCCTCCCTTCCTCGTCGCATCGAGTTGGGTACGCGAACGTGCGCACGGCACCGGGGGGCGAGGGATGCGGGGCACCCGATGGGAGGCGAACCGTGAAACGGCCTGCCCCTGCCACCAGGCGGCTTGCTGAGCGGTTGCTCGGGGCGCTAGGCGCGCGTCAGCGAGGGCTTCCGCTTCCGAGGCGCGGCAGGGATCCCGGCCGCATCGCTGCTGCGACCCGCCGCGGGTTCAGCCTTAGCTGAACGTGCAGCGCCCCGGGCCGGGGCTGCGTCCGTGCGGACGAGCTTCGACAGCGAGGCGATGAGTTCGCGGCCCGACTCGGCGAGCTCTGAGCGCAGGTTCACTGAGACGGCGTCCAGACTCCGTAGACCGCGCGGGGTGAGCTTCACTTCCACTGCCCGCCCCACGCCGGTCGGACGCCGCACCACCAGCCCCGCCGATTCCATGCGGTCCACGAGCTCTACGGTGCTGTGATGCCTCAACTGGAGCCGCTCGGCGAGCACGGCGATCGTCGGCGAGTGCCCTTCCGGCAGGCCGCGGACGGCCAGCAGGAGCTGGTGTTGCTGAGGCTCCAGGCCGTGCGCGCGCGCGGCGGCTTCTGCCGTCCTTATGTAGCGCCGAATCTGGTATCGGAACTCGGACCAGGTGGCGTAGTCGAACTCGGGAGTCGGCATCTCACGTCCTCGTCGCATCGCGATATTGGGCATGCCTCTCCCCTTCGCGCAACCGTCAGTAGCCGCTGGCCCGACGGCGCCGGTTGCCCCTCGACACATCCATGCGACTCCGGCGTCGAAAGATGCGACGGAAGCGCCCCGCGACCGTAGCGTCCCGCCGATTCGTACGGCTCCCGGCGATCCGCGCCCTTGATGTGCCCGGTCGTAGCCTGAGTCCGTAACGGAGCAGACCGATGCTGTTGGTCCTGAGTCGAGCAGCCTGCGAACACATCGCCTACTCGTGCAACGAGCGGGCGCTTCGTGACAGCGGGCTGGTGGGCGCGCAGGAGGCCGAGGACCTTCGACTCCTGTTCGTCCGAGGCACGCTCGGGCACGGCGACCCGCTGATGTTCGAGTTCACCCGCGCTCAGCTGCGCGTCCTGGACATGCTCCTGACGGACGACGACCCGCGCCAGGGGAAGTTGCCGGACGGGACGCCGGTCATCCACCTCGTCCAGTTGATCTGGCGTGCGTTGATTGGAGAGAGCGATGCCCACGACGAAGACGATCACCCGTACGACCGCCCCGGACAGGACGAAGAAGCAGCCCTTCATCGATCCTGACCAGGTGCGGGCGCCAGACACCATCTGCCCACAGCAACGCCGCGAGGAAGCCTGGGACTTCTAGGCCATGGACGCCCGGAACGACCCTGCAGGCTATCCACACGGCGAGCGGCCCCAGCGGTACCGCATCCGAGAGGTGCTGCTCCCGGCCGTGCCGCGCAGCCGCTACCAACTGCGCGGCACCATCGACCCGGACTACCAGCTGGGCTCCGTGGTGGAGCGCATCACCGTGGCCTCCGTGGATCCGGTCAACCACCGCGTCTACCACGCGCTGCAGGAAGCCGACCAGTTCTACGCCGACCTGTGCACGCGGATCGTCCAGGAGGCCTGCCGCTGGTTCTACGACCCGGACTGGGAGCCGATGAACGGCGTCACGGACATTGTGCTCACGGATGACCAGGTTCATGAGTCCATCGAACGGCTCGACCTCGGCGAGAACAGGCGCGAGGCGGAGCGCACGGGCAAGGCGCGGTACGTGCTCACGGATCTCCCGTGGACGGAGCAACGGGCGCTGGTGGAGCGGCTGCACGCCCTGCGCCGGGAGTTCGGCTTCGAGAAGCTCGGGCCGGCCTGAGTACGCCCGCGCCGTGCACGCCGGCAGCGCGCGCTCCCACCCGCATCCACAACGCGCGTTAGTGCGAAGGGGGCGTGAGGAGCTGGTCGACCGGCGCGAAGTCGTCCCGGAGCACCTGCGCATCGGTCACCCACTGATCCGCGGCCGCATCCACCAGGATCACCTCGTCGTCGCCGCGGCGGTCGAGCCGGGCCTGGATCGCCTCGCGAGGCAGCGGCTGTCGCGATCCGACGAGCACCACGTTCCCACCGCGGTTGCCGAACAGCGTGCCCGCCGGTGCGATCGCGGCGATGTGCGGGAACACCGCCCGCAGCGTCGCCGCCTCCGCGCGGGCGAAGCCGAGCGGCGGGAAGTCGATCACGTTGATCACGTAGAAGCCGTCCGGCGCCAGCACCCGATCGACCTCCTGGATGAACTCGCGCGTCGTGAGATGCCACGGCACGCTCAGGCCGCCGAAGGCATCACCCACGACCACGTCGAACGAACTGCGCTCCTGTGCGGGCAGCCGGAGCCTGGCGTCACCCGTCTCCACGCGCAGCGCTGCGGATCGCTGCAGGCCCAGGTGCTGCTCCACCAGGGTCACGAGCGCCCGGTCGATCTCGAAGACCACCGCCGCAGAGCCCGGTCGCACCGTGTTCACGTAGCGAGGCAGCGTGAAGCCGCCCCCACCCACGTACGCGACCGCCAGCGGCCCTTCGGGGTGCTGATCGATCAGATCGGCCATGGTCTTGATGTACCGGAACTGCAGATGCGTGGGGTCAGCCAGGTCCACGTAGCTGTGTGGAAGCGCATCCAGCCAGAACGTCCGCCCGGTCGGACGCTCCGCGTCCACCTCGATCACGGCGCAGAAGTAGGTCGTCTCGTAGTCGCACGGTCCGGGCGAGGCAGCCAGCCAGCCCGTCGCCGCCGCGACCGCGATCAGTGACGCGACGACGGAGCGCCTCGTCGCCAGGTGCGCGGACATCGCGACACCGGCCACCAACAGCAGCACCCCGATGCCCAGGACGATCGGACGCGTGGGTGCCGCCGCGACCAGCACGAACCCGGTGAGGAAGGTCCCGGCCAGCGCACCGATCGTCCCCAGCGCGGACAGCGAGCCTACCACCGAGCCGGTCTCGTCCAGCGAACGCAGCCGCAACTTCACGACGATCGAGGGGATCGCGGACAGCGTCGTCGCCGGCAGGAAGAAGGCGCTCAGCGTGAGCACCACGATCTCCAGCGGCCCCGCCGCGCGCATCGCCGGGCCGATGGCATCGACGATCGTGGGGATCGCGATCGTGAGGAGCCCTGAGACGAGGAGAAGCGGCGCGATCAGCCCACGCGGGGCCATCCGGTCGGCCACGTAGCCGCCCGCCCACGCCCCCAGGGCGATCCCCGCGAGGACGATCCCGATGATTCCGGTGAACGTCTCCAGTGTGATGCCCACGTACGGCGCGACCAGCCGCCCGGCCAGAATCTCCAGCACGAGCACCGCCGCGGAGGACGCAAACACCAGGGCGCGAGCGAGGAGTGCCGACATCCCTGCCAGTGTCGCAGAACGGAGGCCCACGGCAATCCTCGATCGCCCGTACGACGATCGCCCGTGGAGGCACCCCGACGGCCGCCGGGAGGTGCGCACCCGGCACGCGCATCCGCCGACGGACAGATCAGGCGCGAACCGGAGCGGCTAGCGCTCCTTGTCGGCGGATCGTTCCGCCGCGGCGAGCCCCTTCTCCTTGGGCTTCGGCTTCTTCACGCCTTTGTTCTTAGGGTTCTTGTCACCCATTCGCCCCTCTTTCGTGGGATGCGGCAGGCCCGCAGGCTATCGATGCGCGCGTGCCGGAGCCCGCACACGGGCAGGCCCTCCCCGCGACGAATCCATCGCAGCGCAGGTATGCCTCGGTTCCAGTTGTGCGGCAACGCGCTGGCAGTCCCACGCGCCTGCAACGGGGCGAGGTCACCCGGTTGCCGGGGATCCCTGCCCGCGCCGCTAACGTCCACCGGGCGACAGGCGGAGCGTGGCGCGAACCGAGCGCAGCGCCGCGTGGCCGAGCAGGCCGACCGCGAACAGCAGCCGACACAGAAGCGCCGCCCCGCTGACGCACCTCGCGCCGAGGAGTGCACGGTGAGGTCGCCCTCGACAGCGGCGCTTCCGGCGCTCCAGCGGGGGGCAGCAGGGTGGGCGGCGGGGCGCCAGCCATCCACACCTCGCGGCACGAGTCGGCCCAGCCGCCGGGCGAGCAAGGAGCGCGTGATGATCGGCGAAACCCTGATCCTCGGGATCGATGTCGGCGGAACATCGATCAAGGCCGGGCTGGTGGACATCCTCCACGGTCAGCTCGTCAGCGAGCGCTGCGAGGTCAACACGCCGAAGCCGAGCCGCGTCGCGGATCTGACCGAAGCGGTGCTGAAACTCGTCGCCCCCTTTCAGGGTCAGTACGCCCTGGCGGGCATCGGCTTCCCCGCGAGCGTGCGGCGCGGCATTGTGCTGTCTGCCGTGAACATCCACCGGAGCTGGATCGAGGCTGACCTCGGCCGCATCTTCGGCGACCTCCTGGGGGTACCCGTCTGGGGTCTGAACGATAGCGATGCCGCGGCCACGGCGGAGGCGGTCTTTGGGGCGGGGCAGGACGTGGACGGGACGGTGGTGGTGGTCACGCTGGGGACAGGCGTGGGCACCACGCTGGTGATCGACCGGCACCTCGTCCCGAACATCGAGCTTGGCCTGCTCTCAGTGCGCGGCAAGCGCGCGGGGGAGCGCGTCTCCAACCGGGCGCGCCGGGAGCTGGGACTCAGTTGGGCGAACTGGGCCGCGGACCTCGATCGGTTCGTGCACAAGTTGGAGCGCGCGGTGTCGCCGGACCTCATCGTCATCGGCGGCGGCGTCAGCGAACAAGCGGAGCGCTTCCTGCCGCTGCTCACCGCGCGCACGCCGGTCGTCGCGGCGCAACTCCGCAATGACGGCGGCATCGTGGGGGCGGCGCTGTATGCGTGGGATCAGGTGGAGCGTCGGCGGCTGTTCGGCGAGCGCCCCCCACAGGTGATCAGTCTCAGCCCGCCGTCAGGGTCGGACGCGGGCTGAGGCACGCGGAGCGGCGCGCACCCGAACCTACCGGCGCGGGATCGGCGTGTCTCGCTCCGCTGCCCATCCCAGCACGCCGGCTCGGCGGCTGTCCTGAATGGCGAGCAGCATCAGCGGCACGACGACGACCGCGGCGATGGCCGTCAGCAGCGCGTACGAGCCCAGCCCGACGACCACGCCGGAGAGCACGCCAGCGCTGGCCCCCGCGACCCCCATCACGAGGTCTGCGGCCCCCTGGACCGTCGGACGCTCCTCGGCGGCGACCGACTCGGTCAGCAGCGTGGACCCGGCGATCAGCGTGCACGACCATCCGAGGCCCAGCAGGAAGAGACCGGCGGCGAGCTGCGTGGAGTCGTGCCCACTGGCGGTGCCCGCGATCCCGACCGACGCCAGCAGGATCAGCCCCCCGCCGATGATCACCGCCCGCCGTCCGAAGCGATCCGCCAGCATGCCGACCACCGGCGACGCGATGTACATGCCGGTGATGTGCCCGCTGATCACGAGTCCGATGATGCGCAGCGACGCGCCCCCGTGCTGCAGGTGCACCGGCGTCATGGACATCACCCCCACCATGACCGCGTGCCCGGCCGCCATCGCGACGAGCCCCAGCAGCGCCGACGGCACAAGGGCGATCACGGAGAGGGACGCGCGCACCGACCGGCGGAAGGGGGCTGCCAGCGGATCGGCGCCGGAGGCCCCTGCCGCCTCGCGCCGTGCGAGCAGCAGCGGATCCGGGCGCAGGAACAGCGCGATGATCGACGCCGCGACCACGAATGCGACCACGGTGAGCATGTACGGGCCCGCGAGACGGGGGATCCCGAAGCGTCCCGCCAGGTCGCCCATGGGCTGGGCGAGGTTCGGTCCGAGGACGGAGCCAACGGTGGTCGCCCAGACCACCGTCGCGAGCGAGCGGCCTCGACGGTCAGGCGCGGCGAGGTCGGCTGCGGCGTAGCGTGACTGCAGGCCCGCCGCGGTGCCCCCGCCCGTGAGGACGAGACCGACAAGCGCGAGCGGGAACCAGCCCAGCAGCGCGCCCGAGATGGTGAGCAGCGCGCCCGTCGTGCCGACCGCATACGCCAGCAGCAACCCGGGCCG
>JAQCJS010000073.1 GCA_027592975.1 Chloroflexota bacterium | reverse complement strand
GACGGGCGGCGGAACGGCGGCCTCCACCGTGGTGCGGACCACCGGCGCGGAGACGGCCACGCCCGGATCGCATGCGCCGAGCACGGCGATGGCGAGCGCCCCGAGGATCACGGCGACGCTGCGCGGGAGGCGGGTTCGCACGGTGCTAGGTACCGGGAACCGTGGCGGCGTCCGTGGCCGCGACGGTGTTGGCGTGGGGCCAGGTGTGGGACTCGAAGGCCCAGTTCAGCAGCGCGGTGCCGTCCGCCGCGCGATCCGGCGACTGCAGCACGACGACGAAGACGCGGTGCCCCTCGCGCATCACGGATCCCACCAGCGTCTGCCGCGCGCGGCGCGTATAGCCCGTCTTCACCCCGTCCACACCGGCGATCCGGCCGTACAGCGGGTTCAGCGTGCCGAGGTGGTAGGTGGCGAGCGCCCCCGTGACGACGCGGTACTTCGTGTCCGCGATCGCGCGGAAGTCCTGGCGCTGCATCGCGGTCCGGGCCAGGACTGCCAGGTCGTAGGCGGAGGAGAGGTGGGAGCCACGATCCAGGCCGTGCGGGTTCGAGAACTGCGTGTTCACCATGCCCAGCTCGGCGGCGCGCTGGTTCATCAGCGCGACGAACGCCTCCATCGACCCGGAGATGTGGTCCGCCACGGCGAGGGCGGCGTCGTTCCCGGAGGGGAGCATCATCCCGTAGAGCAGGTCTTCCAGCGTGACCCGCTCCCCGGGCACCAGCCCCATCACGGTGCTGCCGCGCATGACGCGACTGTCGACCTTCACCTCGACCACGTCGTGGAGGTGCCCACGCTCGAGGGCGACGAGCGCGGTCATGATCTTTGTGAGGCTGGCGGGTGGGATCTGCGCGTGGGCTTCCTTCTCAAACAGGGTCACCCCGCTCGCCTCGTCGATCACGATCGCGGCAGTGCCGCTGATGGAGGGCGCGGAGGCCGCGCCGGCGACGAGGCCGGGCGCGAGGCCCCAGCCGACCATCCGCGGCGGCAGGACGATTGCGGGCGGGGAGACTGGGCTGGACCCCGGCTCCGCGGGAGCGACCACAGCGGCGGGCGCCGCCACAACGGCACCCGTCTCCGGGGCGCGCGCCGACCCGCATCCGGACGCGGGCAGCGCCAGCGCACCGAATGCGACGGTGGTCAGGAGGAGGCGCGAAAGCCGGAAGCGCGACATGCACGTGCCCTGAAACATGCCCGAGGGGGGCGGTGGGGTGCTGCAAGTGAACACGAAACGGCCGGGAATTGCATCCACCTGCCGCCGATCAGGAACCGGCGCCTGTGCCATCCGACCCGGTCACTCGATCCGGCGCGTCCCGCCCTCCGGCAATCCGCCGTCCGGACGCCCCAGGCTACGCAGGAACGCCTCGACCTCACCCACCACTTCGGAGGGGTCGCCGGGAAGCGGCGCGGGGGGCATGGTCTCGTCGTACTGCTGCTCCAGCCCGCGCACGATCTGCTCCAGGTCAGGCTGCGCGGCGAAGGCGTCCACCAGCGCGATGTCCGCCTCCGCGACGCGGCCGTCGATCTGGCGCAGGTCGGTCCGCGTGCCGATCGCGCGGTCGAGCGCAGTGACCAGGGCGCGCACGGTGTACGGATTGGCCTCGCCCACCAAGTAGAACGGCGCGATTGCCGTCAGCGAGAAGCCGCCGCGGCTGCGGCCGCGCTCCTCGATGGCGAGCGACATGGCGAAGGCGGCCGGTCCCTGGTAGCGCGGGGAGCGCGACGGCAGTCCGAACTGCTGCGCTGCCGCCTCGTCCGCGCCGACCAGGTGCATGGGTATCGGGCGAGTGTGCGCCGCGCCGCCCGGGTAGGCGTTCACGATCACGGTCTGCTCCACGCCCAGCGCGTCCGCGACGGAGGCGAACGCCTCCGCGTAGGAGTGCCAGCGCAGGTGCGGCTCCGCCCCGACGAAGAGCACCACGTCGCGCCCGATGCCCTCGGGACGGGCGACGGCGAACTTCGCGTCGGGCCAGTCCAGCACGCGCTGGCCATCCTGCAGGCGCACGCGCGGGCGCAGCGCGGTGAAGTCGAAGTAGGCGTCGGGGTCGATCTCGGCGACGGGCTGGGCGTCCCAGTGATGCGCGAGGTAGGCGACCGCGGCCACGGCCGAACTGCCGTTGCGCCCGTCGAAGGCGGCGATCAGCAGCGGGCGTTCCAACGGCCGGACCTCGCCGATGACACGGACATCCGGGTGCATCTGCGTCCTCCTCGAACCGCATGAACCGGGCGGGAGCCCCTCAACGCCGAGGAGTTTAGCACTCTCCCCGGGAGACTGCTAAGTAGACGGCGGGCCGCCGGGTCCATGATCCCCGAGGTGCGGGAGGTGGTACATTAAGGCGCAGCACAGCACACGGGGTGGTCGGGGCGAATCCGTCTCCGGCCTGAGATCAGACCCGCGAACCTGATCCGGGTAATTCCGGCGGAGGGATAGTGCGCTCGAGGGCCCTCGCCCACCTGCGCTCGACCAGCAGTCTGACCGCGCACCATCCGTGTCGCCGTGCCCGCCAGTAGCGGGAGGGTGACATGCGCACAGTCCTCACCGTCGCCGGATCCGACAGCGGAGCAGGCGCCGGCATTCAGGCCGACCTGAAGGCGATCTCCGCCAACGGCGGCTACGGCCTCTCCGTCCTGACCTCCGTCACCGCGCAGAACACGCGCGCCGTGACCGCCGCCTTCGCGCTCCCCGTCGACCTGATCGAGGAGCAGTTCGCCGCCCTCTTCGCCGACTTCACCCCGGCCGCCGCCAAGAGCGGCATGCTCGCCGACCGCGAACGCGTGGAGGTGGTCGCACGGGCGATGCACCGCTATGTGACTCCACATTATGTCCTCGACCCGGTGATGGTGTCGAAGTCCGGCTTCGCCCTGCTGGAGCCGGACGCGGTCGACGCGTTGCGCACACTGCTGCTCCCGCTGGCGGAGGTGGTGACGCCGAACGTGCACGAGGCGCAGCTGCTGGCGGAGATGGAGATCCACACCCTGGCGGACGCCCGCATCGCCGCCGCGCGGATCCTGGAGCAGGGGCCGCGCGCGGTCGTGCTGAAGGGCGGACACCTGGAGGAGCAGCCGGGCACGGATCTGCTGCTCTCCGCGAACGGCGCGCGCCTGTACGAGGGCGAGTTCATCGAGACCACGGACACGCACGGCACGGGCTGTACGTTCTCCGCCGCGCTGGCGACGCAGCTCGCACACGGGCGGAGCCTCGAGGACGCGGTGGGGCTGGCGAAGGCCTATCTGACCGAGGCGATCCGTCACGCGCCGGGCCTGGGCACCGGGGCTGGCCCGACCGACCACTTCTTCTACCTGCGCAACGGCGACCCCGCCCCGTGGCTCGGACGGCTCGGCGTGACGAACGAGGGGGCACGATGAGCGCGCACGGCAAGGTGATCCCGCGGCTGCAGGTGATCACGGACGAGGCCGTGCAGACAACGCACAGCCACGCCGCGCTGGCGGAGATGGCGGCGCGCGGCGGCGCGGACGCCGTGCAGTTCCGCGAGAAGCGCCCGTGGACGGCGCGCGAGCGCATCGAGGTTGCCCGCGCGTGCCTCGATGCCTGCCGCGCGCACGGCGCGCTGCTGCTGGTCGACGACTTCGCGGACGTGGCGCTCGCGGTCGGCGCGGACGCGATCCACCTCGGCCGGAACGACCTGGACGTGGCGACCGCCCGGCGGATCGTCGGCCCGGACGTGGTCATCGGCGGCACGGCGAACTCCTACGAGGAGGCCGCGCGCGTCTGGACGACGGACATCGACTACATCGGCGTCGGCCCGATCTACGGCACGCGGTCGAAGGCGAACCCTGCGCCGGACATGGGCCTCGATACGCTGGCGCGCATCTGCGCGGACTCGCCCGTCCCCGTCGTCGCGATCGGGAGCATCACCGCGGAGCGCATTCCCGAGGTGATAGCGGCGGGCGCGTACGGCGTCGCCGTGCTGTCCGCCGTGGTCTCCGCTGCCGACCCGGTCGAGGCCACCCGGCGCTGCCGCGAGGCCCTCGACCTCGCGGTCGCGGAGCAGGAGCGGGGCGCGCGCGCATGAGCGGGAGCACCACGGACATCGCGGTGATCGGCGGCGGGATCGTCGGCCTCGCGCTGGCCCACACGCTCGCCGAGCGCGGCCGCGAGGTCACGGTGATCGAGGGCGCGCGCGTCGGGGAGCGTGCCGCGGCGCACGTCGCCGCTGGGATGCTCGCCCCATCGTCCGAGGTGGATCTGTCCGACCCGCGCCTCACCGACCTCGCCCTCGCCGCGCACGCGATGTATGGCGAGTGGGCGGCGGCGCTCACCGCGGCGACGGGGATCGAGACCGGCTACGACGCGACCGGCACGCTGCTGGTCGCGCTGCACGCCGACCACCTGGCGATCCTCCAGCACCTCTGCGAGTTCCAGGTGGAGCGCGGGCTCCCCGCGGAGCGCCTGAGCGCGAAGGCGGCGCGTGCCGAGGAGCCGTACCTCGCGCCGGGGATCGCGGGGGCGCTACGGATGCCGGACGCGCAGGTCGACCCGCGCCGTCTGCTGCACGCGCTGCCGATCGCGCTGGAGCGTGCCGGCGCGACGCTGCTGGAAGGCACGCGCGTCACCTCGATCGCCCCCGTCGACGGCGGGGGGTACGAGGTGACCGCGGAGCGCGAGGGGGCAACGAGCACGATCCGCGCGACGCAGGTCGTGGTCACCGCCGGGGCGTGGTCGCGGCAGATCGCCTCGCCGATCCTCGGGATGCCCGTGGTGCCGCTGCCCATGCGGCCGGTGAAGGGGCAGATCCTGCGGCTGCGCGGCGACCGCCTCGTCCGCCATGTCATCCGCACGCCGGACATCTACCTGGTGCCGCGCGCGGACGGCGAACTGGTCGTGGGCGCCTCGATGGAGGACGTGGGCTTCGACGAGCGATCGCGCGCGGGGGCCGTGCACGACCTCCTGCGCGAGGCGCGGCGCGCGCTGCCCGGGATCGCGGAGCTCGAACTCGCCGAGTGCGGCGTGGGCTTCCGCCCGGCGCTGCGCGACCACCTGCCGGCGATCGGGAGCGTGGACGGCGTGGGCCTCTTCGTCGCGACGGGGCACTTCCGCAACGGGGTGGAGCTGGCGCCGATCACCGCGCGCCTGCTGGCCGATCTGATCTGCGAGGGACGCCTCGATCCACTGCTGGAGGCGTTCGCTCCGGGCCGCTTCGCGACGGCCGAGGCCGCCCCCGGAGGGACGCTCCGATGACCGGCGCGACGGTGAACGCACGCGTGAACGGCGAGGCACGCGCGCTGCCCGCCGGCACCACGATCGCCGACCTCGTGCCGGCCGAGTGGAAGCAGGGCGTCGCGGTCGCGCGGAACGAGGCGATCGTGCCGCGCGCAACCTGGGCCGCGACCGCAGTCATCGAGGGTGATGCGATCGAGATCGTCCGCCCGGTTCAGGGCGGATAGGGGGCACACCATGACCAACATCGACCCGCGCACGCCGCTGCCCGGCGAGGATCCGTGGGAGCTGGCCGGCCTCATGCTCACCTCGCGGGTACTGCTGGGCACCTCGCGCTACCCGAGCACGCAGGTGCTGCTCGATGCGCTGGACGCGTCCGGGACGCAGTTCGTGACCGTCGCGCTGCGGCGCGTGGATCCGGACATTGGCGAGGACAGCGAGAGCCTGTACGACCTGCTGACCGCGCGCGGCCTGCACCTGCTGCCGAACACAGCGGGCTGCTTCACCGCGAAAGAGGCCGTGCTCACCGCGGAACTCGGGCGCGAGGCGCTGGGCACCTCGCGCGTGAAGCTCGAGGTGATCGCGGACGAGGAGACGCTGCTCCCGGACATCGAGGAGCTGCTGGTCGCCGCGCGCGAACTGGTGGCGCGCGGGTTCCAGGTGCTGCCGTACACCACAGACGACCCGATCATCGCGCGCCGCCTCGAGGAGATCGGGTGCGTGGCGGTGATGCCGCTGGGCGCGCCGATCGGCTCGGGGCTGGGCATCCGTAACCCGCACAACATTCAGATGATCAAGGAGCGCGCGGGCGTCCCGGTGATCGTGGACGCGGGCGTGGGCACCGCCTCGGACGCGGCCGTCGCGTTCGAGCTGGGCGTGGACGCGGTGCTGATGAACACAGCCGTCGCACAGGCGCGGCAGCCCGTGCGCATGGCGCGCGC
>JAQCJS010000072.1 GCA_027592975.1 Chloroflexota bacterium | reverse complement strand
TGGAAGGACGTGAGCGGTAAGGGCAAGATCTACTCATGGGCCGTCATGCGCATGCAGTCGGTCGCCGGCTTCGAGCAGTCCGTGCCGTACTGCACGCTGCTGGTGGAGCTGGACGAGATGCCGAAGCTGCTGCTGGCCGGCTACCTCCCCGGCGAAGGGCAGGAGCTCACCATCGGCGCGCCGGTCGAGGTCTTCTTCGAAGACATCGAGGGCTCCGACCTCAAGCTCCCGAACTTCCGACTCGTGAAGTAGGCCGCCCGGGCGTCCCCCGGTAGAAGGAGACACACATGGTCTGAGCAGGCAAAGGCAAGACGGCGGTCGTCGGCATCGGCATGTCGAAGCTGGTGCGCCATTCGGACAAGTCGCTGGGCATGCTCGCGCTGGAGGCGTGCCGGGCGGCGATCGAGGACGCGGGACTGACGCCGTCGGACATCGACGGCGTCGTGACGTACCCGGATCAGCCGTTCCGCGGCGCGGGCAGCCGTGACGGTGAGGATCTGGTCACCGCGCAGTTCATGATGAACAACGGGTTCCTCGCCCCCGACATCAAGTGGTACGCGCAGATCTCGACGGGCATGATCGCCTCGGCCCCGATCGAGGGCATCAACGCGCTGATCTCGGGCGCATGCAACTACGTGCTGTTCTGGCGCGCGATGCACATGCCGAAGGGCACGTACAACACGTACCGGATGAACACGGCGGCGGGCGACGCACAGTTCAGCGCTACGTACGGGCTGGCCAACCCGTACCAGATCCACGCGCTGCAGTACCGCCACTACCTGAACAAGTTCGGCTACCAGCGGGAGCAGATGGCCGCGCTGGTCATGAACAGCCGACACAACGCGACCCTGAACCCGAACGCGTACTTCTACGGTCAGCCGATGACGCTGGACGACTACCTGAACGCGCGCATGATCGCGGATCCGCTGTGCCTGTTCGACTGCGACATCCCGGTGGAGGGCTGCACCGCGCTGGTGCTGACTCGGGCGGACCTGGCGCAGGCGCTGAAGAACAAGCCGGCGTACATCTCCGGCTTCGGTCAGAACACAGCGAAGCAGTTGGAGTACGTGGCCTACATGGTGGCCGACTACATGAAGGCCGGCGTGCCGCACGCCAACAAGATCTGGGAGACGGCGGGCATGAGCCCGAAGGACATCCAGGCGGCGCAGCTCTACGACGGGTTCACCTCCTCCACGCTGTACTGGCTGGAGGCGGCGGGCTTCTGCAAGGAGGGCGAGGCGCTGGGCTTCGTGCAGGACGGCCGGATCGCGCTGGACGGTGAGCTTCCGCTGAACACCTTCGGCGGCAGCCTGTCGGAGGGCCGCCTGCACGGCATGGGCCACCTGGCCGAGGCGGTGCGTCAGGTCACCGATCGCGCCGGGGAGCGTCAGATCGCGGGGTGCGAGAACTCGATCGCCATCGATGGCTCTCCGCTGCTCCGGGGTTCCTGGATGATCTTCAGCCGCCCCTCGCGCTAGTTGTCGGGGTGCCTCATGCCGAGGCGCGAGCGGCACGCTACTATGCCGGAACGCCCCGCTGTCCCCGCCTGCCTGTTGGAGGTCTCATGACGCCCGTACGCCGAATCCAGATCGGGCTCGCCGCCGCGTTCCTCGTGGCCGCGACCGTCCTGATGATCAGCGCGCCCCGCGCCGTCTTCGCGGCCTCGTCGCCGTTCATCGAATCGGTCACCCCGTCCCAGGGGCCGGCGTCGGGCGGGACGACGGTGACGATCAAGGGGCGCGACTTCCAGCCCGGCATCCGGGTGTTCATCGGCGGCAGTCCGTCGCCGGCGGTGTCGCGCGTCAGCGATACGGAGTTGACGTTCACCACGCCGATTTCCAGCGCGGCGACCGCAGGCGCGGCCAACGTGCTGGTGCAGAACCCGGACGGTGGCGCGGTCCAGCGGAACAGCGGCTTCTACTACACCGCGTACGAGGCGCCGCTCACCATCACCGGCGTGTCGCCTGACCGCGGCCCGATTACCGGCGGCCTCACGGTCAACATCACCGGGACCGGCTTCTCGCCGGCGGCCATGGTCTACTTCGGCTCCGTGCCGGCGACCGGCATCAACGTGGTCGGTTCCTCATCCATGCTGCTACGCGCACCGGCCAACGTGGCGGGGCCGAGCACGATCACCATCGTCAACCCCTCCGGCGAGCGGGTGACGAGGGCAAGCGGGTACACGTACGAGGGCACGGTGACCGTGGACACCATGCTTCCGGGCGGTGGCCCGACGGCGGGTGGCGCGACGGTGACGATCTCGGGCAACGGCTTTGCGCCGGGTGCCTCGGTCACCTTCGGCGGCACGGCGGCGACCTCCGTGACCGTGGTGAACCCCACGCAGATCGTCGCGGTGGCCCCGCCGAACTCGGCCGGCTCGCAGGGGGTGCGGGTGACGAACGCGAACGGGGCCACCAACCTCCAGGCGCCGAACTACACGTACGGGCCGCCCTCCGGCGCCACCGTGCCGACGCTGACGGGTGTGGTTCCGAACGCCGGGTCTCCGCTGGGCGGCAACCGCGTGAACATCACCGGCACCGGGCTCATTGGCGGGATCGCGATCTACTTCGGCGGCGTGCCCAGCCCCAGCGTCTCGTGGAACGGGTCGTCCTCGGTGTTCGCGCAGGTGCCGTCCAACGTGAGCGGGCCGGTGGCGATCACGATCGTCAACAACGACGGCAGCACGGCCACGCTGCCGAACGCCTACACGTACGACGCCGGCCTGGGCCTGTCGCTGATCAGCGCGACGCCCTCCAGCGGCCCCGCCGGCACGCTGGTGACGATCACCGGCAACGGCTTCAACGTGGGATCGTGGGCCACGTTCAACGGCGTTCCGGCGACCACCTCCACGGTGATCGGGAGTAGCCAGGTCATCGCCACGGTGCCAACGGGACTCTCCGGTGCGGTGACGGTCGCGGTCACCCAGGTGGGCGGCCTGTCCACCAGCCTGCCGGGCGCGTTCACGGTCACGGGGGGCACCTCCACCCCCGCACCGACGACGCCCCCGGTGACCCCGCCGCCGGCGCCCGGTGGGACGGGCGCGTTCGTGGGCACGCCCACGTTCAGCGCCTCCGGCCAGGCGCTGGTGATCTTCGGCGGCGGCACGGTGGACCAGCTGGAGGCGGCAGCACAGGGTGCGAAGGCGACCGGGGCCTGGGTGCAGGATGGCGCTGGTGCCTACCGGCTGCTGGTTGTGGGCGGCCCCGCCTTCCTGAAGGACCGGTTCAAGGCGCAGTTCCCCAGCGGCCTCGGCGTGAACATGGCGGCAACGCTGACGCGCTAGCAGAGGCCCTCGCACGACGGTGCAGCCACGCCATCCCGGATTCCGGGGGGCGGGGCTGTTTCTTCGCCTGCTAACGTGTTCTTATCATCCCCGATCCACTGCACGACGGAGACGCTCCTCGGCTCCGCCGCTACGGTCGCGAACCGCGTCCGTACGAACGGAGGGGATCCCATGTCTGATCGTCGTGACTGGAACGGCCGCGGCCTGAGCCGCCGGTCGCTGCTGCGAGGCGCCGCCGTCGGTGGCGCTGGACTCGCAGGTGCGGCGCTCATGGGCTGCGGCAGCAGCAGCCCCCCGCCGTCCTACTCGGCTCCGAGCGGCGGTACGCCGTTCACCAGCGTCGCGCCGCCCACGGGCGATCAGCCGCAGATGAGCGAGTCGTTCGTCCTGGTCCAGACCCGCGATGCGCTGAGCCTGGAGCCGCTGGACGCCCACGTCTACGCGATCCCGGAGCGCATTGTCTTGGTGTACCCGCGTCTGCTCTTCTCCGAGTTGGCGGATCCGGCCAACGCCGCGTCCACCAGGTGGATTCCCTCGTACGTCATGCAGTCCTACGAGACGACGGACGGCGGCAAGCAGCTCACCTTCAAGCTGAAGCAGGGCGTGAAGTACCAGAACATCGCGCCGCTGAACGGCCGCGAGTTCACCTCCGCCGACGTCAAGTTCTCCATCGACCGCTGCATGAAGCACCCGAAGAGCACCTTCGGCAACCGCTTCAGCGACATCAGCACGATCGAGACGCCGGACAAGTACACGGTCGTCTTCAAGCTGAAGGCGCCGTCCCGGTACCTGATCTCCTCGCTCGGTGCGGAGACCGCGCTGATCTCCCCGCCGGAGACGGAGAACGAGTACAAGACCAAGGCGATCGGCCCGGGCCCGTACATTCACGAGCAGTACCTCCAGGGCGAGGGTTCTACGCTCAAGAACAACCCGGACTACATCGACGCGAAGAACATCTGGTTCAACCGCTACCAGATCAAGGTCATGACGGATGCGGCGACTCGGAACGCCGCACTGAAGACCGGCCACGCGGACTGGATCGACAGGCCCGCCCTGACGCCTTCTGACGTGAAGACGCTTGAGGGCCCGACGGTCAAGATCTACGAGAGCATCTCGGCGTCTACCACGAACATTTCGTGGAACATGAAGAACCCGAAGTTCGCCGACTACCGTCTTCGTGTCGCGATGTCGAAGGCGTTCGACCGCCAGCTCTACATCGACCAGACGCTGCAGGCCAACGGCAAGTGGACGGGCATTGTCCCGGTCGACTTCGGCAAGATGTCGCTCACCTCGGACGAGGTGAAGGCGCACAACGTCATGAAGTACGACCCGGCGGAGGCGAAGAAGCTCTTCGACGCCGCGGGTGGCAAGCCATGACGGTCGAGTACTACTTCAACTCGAACGGCACCGCCGACAGCGTCCAGATGCAGTTCATCTCCAAGCAGTGGGAGCAGAACCTCGGCATCAAGACCACGCTGAAGACCGAGGACTACAGCATCTTCCTGCCGAAGATGTACCTGGGCACGCGCGGCCCGGGTGGTGGCTACCAGGAGATGTACACCACCACCTACGGCATCCCGAACTGGCACGAGCACCTCTTTGCTCCGTACCTGCCGGGCGGCAACCGCAACGGCTCCAACTTCGAGAACGACGAAGTCACGAAGGCGATGGACGACCTCAAGCAGACGCTTGACGACAACGCCGCGTACGAGAAGTCGCGCAAGCTGCAGCTCCTCATCTGGGAGAAGCACCTGCCGATGATGCAGCGCCCCACGCCGCGTTCGTTCGGTGGCTACAACGCCAAGCTCCGCAACTTCCCGCAGCCGGGCAACTACCCGCCGGGCTGCGAGTGGATGTACAACTCCTGGAAGACGAAGTAGCGCTCGCTACTTCCTCCACGGGAAGCACACACGGAACGGGGGCCGAGCAATCGGCCCCCGTTCCGCGTCTCGAGGTATGTCGAGGCGCGTGCGCACCGCCACGCGGCGGCTAGGTGCCGCTGAAGTTGGCGCTCCGGCGCTCACGGAAGGCGGCGGCGGACTCCGCCACGTCGTTCGGGGCGCGGCGCGCGTAGGACATGGCGCGCAGCTCCTCGCGCAGGGCCGGCTCAAAGTCCAGGTGCAGGTTGCGCTGGATCACGCGCTTGGCGCTGCGCACGGCCATGGGCGGGAGCGCGGCGATCTGCGCGGCCAGCGCGATCGCCTCCTCCAGCAGGTGGTCGGCGTCCGTGTAGCGATCCAGGATGCCCATGCGCACGCACTCCTCGCCGCGTAGGTCGCGGTTGGTGAGGATCAGATCCATCGCCCGGCCGTAGCCGATGAGGTGCGGGAGCAGGTAGCTCATGCCGGAGTCCGGCGAGAGGCTGCGCTCCAGGAAGCCGGTTTTCAGGCGGGTGTTCTCACAGCCCACGCGCAGGTCGCACGCGAGCGCGAGGCTCATGCCGCCGCCGACGGCTACGCCGTTCACCGCGGCGATCATCGGCTTCGTCATGCGGTAGGTCGCCAGTGCGCGGTGGCCGATCCACTCGTACTCGTCCAGCCGGCGGAGCTGTGTCTCGCTCTGATCCGGGCCGTCCGAGGATCGGCGGTCGCCGGCGGTCAGGTCCGCGCCGGCGCAGAAGCCGCGTCCGGCGCCCGTCACCACCACCGCGCGTACGCTGTCGTCCGCCTCCAACTCGCCGAGGCACTGCACGATCTCCTCGCGCAGGCGCTGGTTGAGGGCGTTGAGCTTCTCGGGTCGGTTCAGGGTGACGACCGTGACATGGCCGTGCCGTTCCAGCAGCAGGTGCTCGTAGTGGTCGTAGGGCACGGGGGCCTCCCTCAGCGCGGCGGGCGGGCGCCCGGCTCGCCGCCATCATGGGGGAACCGCC
>JAQCJS010000071.1 GCA_027592975.1 Chloroflexota bacterium | reverse complement strand
CGTCACGCGCGCGCCTCCGTCGCGTCGAGGGGGAGCGAGGCGGCGAGGATGCGGAGCGCCGCCTGCGCGCTCGCCTTCACGCCGGCGCCCGGTGCGGCGGCGGGGCCGACGCAGCCCGGGCAGCCCTCGTAGCACCCGCACTCATCGACGAGCCCGCGCGCGATCTCGACGAGGCGCGCGGTCTCGCGGAACAGCCGCTCGCCGAAACCGACTCCGCCGGGGATCGACTCCCACAGGAAGATCGTGGGCAGGCCGGTGTGCGGCGATCGCACCTGTGTGGAGAGGTGCAGGTCACGCGGGTCGCACATCAGCAACATCGGCGCGACGTTGCGGAGCACCGCGCCCACGCCCTGCAGGGCCCCCTCGACATCCCGGACGCCATCGAAGCCACCGCTGCCCGGCACGTCGAGCGCGACCCAGAACGCGCCGGTGTGCAGGTCGTCCTGCGGGAGACGGATCTTGCCCCAGCCGATGTTCTCGTGGGTGTGCAGCCGGATCTTCTTGAACAGCGTGGCGAGGTACGTGACGGCGACCTCGCCATGCCCGCGCACGACACCTCGGATCGGCGGCGTCACGTCCCACTCGTCGATCACCTTCAGGTCGACGGCCAGGTGGCCGTCCGTGTAGTAGTCCACGTCCACTCGGCGCACGTACGCCTTCAGCTCCTCCCAGTCGAGGTAGTCCACGTGGTACTGCCGCCCGTCGTGCACGTAGATCGCCTCGTCGTGCACCAGCGTCATCGCGCTCGGGCGATCGATCTCACCGATGACGCGCGCGGGCGGGCCGCTGTCGATGATCACCACGTTCTGCTCCGCGCCCCGGCGCAGGGACACCTCCTCCGCGGGGAACGCCTCGCTGCTCCAGTAGGTGCGCGGGCCGGCGCGGTGCACCATGCCCGTCTCGTCCAGCGCCTCAATGAGCGAGGTGGTGCGCGGGCCCAGGGCCGCGTGCTCGTCATCCTCCACGGGCAGCTCGAACACGGCGCACTTCACGTGCTCCACCGCGACGACCGGGTTGTCCGGATCGATCAGTCCCGCCTCGATCGACTCGCCCAGCAGGTACTCCGGGTGCGCGACGACGTACTGATCGAGCGGCGACGAGGAGGCGACGAGGATCGCCAGCGACGGCGTGTGCCGCCGGCCCGCGCGCCCCATCTGCTGCCACAGGCTGGCGATCGGGCGGGGGTATCCCGCGAGCACGGCCGCATCCAGCCCGCCGATGTCGATGCCGAGCTCGAGCGCGTTCGTGCCGACGACGGTGCGCAGGCGGCCCTCGCGCAGCGCGGCCTCGATCTCGCGGCGCTCCTGCGGGAGGTAGCCGGAACGGTAGCCGCGCACCAGGTCCGCGCCGGCGTCCGGGTAGGCGCCGTGCCGCACCTCGCGCAGGTACTGCGTCAGCTCCTCCACGCGGGTGCGGCTGCCCGCGAAGACGATCGTCTGCGCGCCCGCCGCCTGCAGCTTCGAGGCGACATCGACGGTGGCGTTCACGACGCCCTTGCGGATGCCGAGCTCCCTGTTCACGAGCGGCGGGTTGTAGAGCGCGATCGTGCGCGGCCCGCGCGGCGCGCCGTTGTCGTCCACCAGGTCGACCGGCCGCCCGATCAGCCTCGATGCCAGCTCCTGCGGGTTCGCGATCGTCGCGGAGCAGCAGATGAACACCGGGTCGGAGCCATAGAAGCGGCAGATGCGCTGCAGCCGCCGCAGCACGTTGGCGACGTGCGAGCCGAAGACGCCCCGGTACGTGTGCAGCTCGTCGATCACGATGTAGCGGAGGTGCTCGAACAGGCGCACCCACTTCGTGTGGTGGGGGAGGATGCCGGTGTGCAGCATGTCGGGGTTCGTGATCACCACGTGCCCGGCGGTGCGCACCGCGCGGCGCGCGTTGGGCGAGGTGTCGCCGTCGTACGTGAACGCGCGGACGTCCAGCTCCGCCTCCGTGACGATGCCGTGCAGCTCGTTGAGCTGGTCCTGGGCCAGCGCCTTCGTGGGGAAGAGGTACAGCGCGCGCGCCTGCGAGTCGTCCAGGATCGCCTGCAGCACGGGCGCGGTGTAGCAGAGCGTCTTGCCGGAGGCGGTCGGGGTGACCACCACCTGGTCACGCCCGGCGAGCGCGCCCGTGATCGCCGCGGCCTGGTGCGTGTACGGCACCTCCATGCCGCGACGCCCCAGCGCCTGCACGAGACGCGGGTCGAGCGGCGCGGGCCACGGCGCGGTGCGCGCGGGCTCCGGGGGCAGCGTGTGCCACGCGACGAAGTTGGGTGCGAGGCGCGGGTCGGAGCGCAGTGCCTCGATCACCTCGCCGATCACACTGGACGGCACGCTGCCCGGCCCACCGGCCGGGCGTTCGAGGGTGGTCATCGCGGGCTCCCGGTTGCGGACACACGTTCGGTACGTATGTTCTGAACCCTACTCCCGCACCTCCCGGCCGGTCAAACCTGCGCGAATCCCCTGTCGAGTGTGGGGGATTGTGCCGCCCGGCACGCATGACGATTACAGATGTTGTAGGTTCCGTCGCCCGGTGACTGCCTGCCACAAGGAGGCAAGGCATGGCGAACTCAAACTCACGCGACCACGACACCCGCGCCCGCCACCTGGTGGACCGCGCCGCGGAGTGCCTGCACATGGCTCTCCGCCCGCTGCCAGAATCGGACGGCTACGTCTGCGAGGGTTGCCACCGGGAACTGAGCGCGATGGAGGCGCAGGAGGTCTGCAGCGAGGCTCCGGTGCGCACGCTGGGAGCGCAGGGCTAGCCCGACGATCGCGGGGCGTTCCCACGAAGGCATCGGCGCGCTACGCTCGGGCCGAGGAGCCGCCCATGTCCGTGCTGTCCGCGATCTTCGGAGCTGTGAAGCCGACCTTCCGCCAGACGGCGCGCGCGGCCCGCGTGCAGGAGTGCATCGGCCATACGCTGATGCCCCGCTGGCGCGGCCCGCAGGTGATGGAGGACGACGCCCAGGCGATGGGTTTCGTCTGCCACCCGTGCGGACGCGAGTACCTTCCCACGGAGGTCGCCGGACGCCACCTCATCCGCGAGGCGGGCCGCTAGACGCCACGCCGCCCGGTCAGCGATCCTCGGACGCGGGGCGTGTGCCGGTGACCGAGACGCGGTCGGGGTCGCGACGCCACTCCCGCCACGAGTAGTAGATCAGCCACACGAGCGAGGCCGCGCCGAAGACGCCCACGCCGATCATCACTTCCGGCACCCCGCTGAGCGAACCGGCGGCGAGCAGCACCCCGGCCACCAAGAACAGCCAGCCGCCCATCCGGTGAGTCTTCTCCCACGACCGCGTGCTGGTGAGCGTCCACGGCGTCCTGATCCCGACAAAGAAGTTCGGCCGCACCTTCCCCATGACGTTGCCCATCACCACCAGCAGCGCGCCGGCACCTACCGGGATCCACCGGCCCGCGTCCACCGGGTAGCCGAGCGCCGTCGCGACGAGCAACGCGTGCATCCCGCCCATCATCAGCGTGAGCGAGGCGCGGATGACGGCGTACGGCCCCGTGAACGAGGCGTAGTTCGCACGCCCCGGATCGATGCGCGGGAGCAGGAGCAGCAGCACGTACAGCCCGAGGGTGATCAGCGGCGTGAGCAGCAGCCCCTCGAACCGGCCGCCGTAGCCGTCCACCTCGCCGCGGAAGTTCCAGTGCGTGGGGATGGGGAGCGTGACGTGTTCCCACGCCCACGCGGAGGCCGTGAACATCGCAATGAGCGCGCACCAGTGCGGCCATTCGCGTCGCATGAACGCGCCCGGGTGGAACCTCGTCTCGCTCGCCGCGTTCATGTCGCTCATTGCTTCCGCTCCCGCTTCGCCGGGCGCACCTTCGCGCCGCCCAGCAACTCCATGACCGCGTCCACGGTCTCCTCGAAGACGGAGAGGCTCAGTCCATAGACCACGCGCGTGCCCTGCCGCTCCGCGACCAACAGCCCCGCCTGCTTGAGTACGGCGAAGTGCCCGGACATGGTGGACTTGGCCAGGTCGAACCGATCCGCGATGTCGCCCGCGGTGATCGGCCCCTCCTCGCGGAGCAGCCGGACCACGGCGCGGCGCGTCGGGTCGCTCAGTGCGCGGAAGACCTCGTCGATCGCCATCCGGATGCCTCGAGGCGGATTGTTCGGTAGTTCGCCAACGACCGAATAATAGCACATACGAGAGCGGCGGCTGAACCGGACGGCGGCGCAGGTCTAGCGGGTGCGGGGAATCGGCTGGACCAGGTCGCGCAGGCGCTCGGCCTCGCGGATGACCTCGTACGCCTGCTCGCGGCGGACGGCGGAGAGCCGCGACCACGGGAGCATCTGGTCTTTGCGCCGCCAGCCCAGGACGGGGCTGTCGTCGTTCACCACGACCATCAGGTACCAGGTGCAGGAGTTCAGGGGCTCCGTGCGCAAGAGGATCGGCCCTTCCGCCAGCTCCTCCTCGATGCCCTCGTAGAACACCGGGAACTGCAGGCAGCGCGCGGGCTGGCGTGCGTTGCCGTAGATCGCACAGTTCGTCGTGTCGTCGTCGAGGATCTCGAGCGCGGTGCAGTCGTAGGCGTTGTGGGCGCGCGGGTGATCGTCGCCGGGCTGCCAGGCGCGGGGCTTCAGGGTGCGCTCATCCAGCAACGTGATCAGCCCGTAGTGCCGGCCCTTCGGGAGTCCGCCCCACGACCACATCCCGCCGCCGGGCGCGCGGAGCGAGGAGCAGCACTCGCCGCAGCGGTTGCAATCCATCGACTTCGCCTCGGCCAGCGTGACGAAGCGCAGTTCGTCCCACCAGTCTTCCCAGTCCTGCGGCACGTCCATGCGCCGAATATATCCGGGCGCCGTGTTCGACGCGACGCCTGAGCCGCCATGCTCCCACCAATCCCCCCGCCACGAACGTAACGCGCGCCCGTTCCCACGCTTTCGGGATGCACCAGTTCACTAGCAGAACGATTACGTGTGTAGTTCTGCGGAGGTCGCCGTGTCTACGCTGGACACGGACGGAAGGAGCATTGCCATGCTGGATCGATTGTTCGGTCGCAAGACCGCAGACGACCGCCGCCACACGCGGGGGGACGCATCGGGACCGGCGGAGTGCCCGCACGGTGCCCTAACGCCGAGGTGGGATCGGATCGAGGACATGGGCCATGACGACCGCACGTCGTCTTTCGTCTGTGACTCGTGCCACCAGGCGCTGACGCCGGTCGAGGCAGAGCAGGCGCGCCGCGCCGCAGCGGAGCGGCTCCGCCGCGGCTAGCAAGGGCGCCGCTGGTCGCGGGGCGGCGACTATACTCAGGCCTGTGACCAACGACCCCCTCATCCGCCCCGCCCCCGAGCACGTCGAGGAACGCCCGAAGGCCGCTGCCGCGCGCCTGCTGCTGGGCGGGCCGGTCGTGCTCGTCACGTCGTCATGGCACGGCCAGGCGAACGTGATGCCGCTCGCGTGGCACATGCCGGTCTCCGCGAACCCGCCGATGGTGGCGATCGCCGTGGAGCAGTCACGGCACACGGCGGAGATGATCCGCCACTCGCAGGAGTTCGTCCTCAACTTCCCCACGCGGCCGCTGCTGCACCACGTGCAGTACCTCGGCTGGCTGCACGGCGACCGCATCGACAAGATCGATGCGACCCAGCTGGAGACGTTCGGGCCGATGAAGGCGACCGCGCCACTGCTGGCGGCGTGCGCCGCGTGGGTGGAGTGCGCGGTGGTGGAGGTGATGCCGCTGGGCGATCACGTCCTGTTCGTCGCGCTGGTCAGCGCGGTGCAGGTGGATCCGGAGGCGTTCGACGACGGCTGGGTGCTGGGCCCAGAGGAGACCCGGCCGCTCCACTACCTCGGCGGCACGCGCTACTCGTTCCTCTCGCGCGTCGTGGAGGCGCGCGTGCCGGGCCTCTCCGAGGCGCCCGAGCGCGTGCTGCGCGAGCGCCTGCAGGAGGAGCTGGAGCTGACGAAGGACGCCCGCGAGAAGCGCCTTGAGCGCCTGGAGGCGCTCAAGCGCGAGGTGGAAGGGGGGCGCACGGTGGACATCACCGGCCTGGAGCTGGAGGTGTCCCCGGAGAGCGTCCTCGACCTCTCGCGCGGCCACGTCCTCGGCGAGTCCCCGCGCGAGTAGCGCGCCGCGCGCGTTCCGACGCGCCGCCGCCGACCGCGCTTCATCGGACGTCAGCGTGCGGGGCACGGTGTGGGCCAGCCCCA
>JAQCJS010000070.1 GCA_027592975.1 Chloroflexota bacterium | reverse complement strand
AGCCGACGAGGGCGTAGGCCTCGTAGCCGGAGATCTTCGCCTCCTGGCCGCCGAAGCCGTCCATGTCCACGGTCACCTCGACCTCCGGGTAGCCGGCGTAGAGAGCCTTGTCCGGCAGCATCCCGGGCAGGAACTGGTGCAGCACCAGCACCTTCGCTGGCAGGGCGTGCTCCGCGACCAGCGCAGCGAGGTACGCCTGCACCTGGTTCACCTGGATCGCGCTCACCGAGCCGATCGCATCGCCGGGCGGGAGCCCCTTCTCACGCGTGGCGAACTCCGGGTCGAGGGCGAGTTGCACGAACGGCTCGCGCAGCATCGCGTCCAGGCGGCGCACCTCCAGCAGCGGGTCGGACCAGCCGATCTGCACGTCCAGAAAGAGCAGCACGCGCTCCCGGCGGGCCACCTCCACCCACTCGCGGATCGTCGACTCGGGCATCCACTGCAGGTAGGTGCCGTCCGGGCCGGGATACGGCTGCGCGACGGCGACGATGAGGTGGAGCGCGGGGCGGACGCCTCGGTCGCCGTTCACAGCGTCATGCGCTGCGGCCAGCTCCCGGGCTCGGGCGACGGCACCCTCCGGCGCCTGGTGACAGCCGAGCTCGCCCATGAAGCAGATACCGGGGAACCCGTAGACCGAGACGATCTGGCCGGTCTCGTAGGGTGAAGCGCCGGTGGCGCTGCCCGCGGCGGCGTGGGACTCCGGGACGGCGGCGAGCAGCAGAACCGCGAGCGACACCTCCAGCAGGATCGGGGCGTCGCCGAGTTGCGGGCCGCGGTCTTCCGCGGCAAAGAGTGGGGCCGGTGCGGACGACGCGCTCGTCGTTCCGGGGAGTGTCATCACGACGAGTACCGCGAACGGGATCAGGAACAGGCCTAAGCCTGGCGCTGTTCTCCGCAACGCAGCACCCCGTCCACACCGATCCCCGCCTGCAGAACGGTACGACAAAGAAGCACTTGCGTAAACCCATCAACAATTCTTTATCCACAACTTCGCCCAGTGTGGATTCGGCAGCGGCCCGGCGATGCGCCGTCAACGCCCGCACAGCCGACCGACAGGCGGGATCCGGCTCCCCCCGCCCGGCGATCCGACGATCAAGGCAATGACCCCAAGACCAGCACACTCCGGACGGTTGGCCCCGCGTATCGCCGTGCCGGGCTGGCCTCTTCGCACCGACCCGCCGACTCGCCTTCGCGCTCTTCGATGCGATCGAGGATCGCGCGGAGGTGGATGCCCACTGGCTGGACGACTGCCCGGGGGAGACGGTGTCCTTCGCTGTGCAGGACGCCCCGGCCTTCCGCGTGTACCTGCGCGACGGGGGCAGCCTCGGCTCAGCCGGGGCGCCGCGCTGCGGGAGATGGCCGGGTCACCCGGCCAGATCGACCCCGCGCTGCTGCGCATCCTGGTTCATCTGCTCACGTCCGCCTCGACCAGCGGGAACCGGCGGACGCCGCACGAGGCGCCGCCTAGACCTGCGCCGAGGCGCTCCCGACCTCCACGCCCGTCAGGATCTCCAGCGCCCGCACCAGCGCCTGTGTGCCCAGATCGCCGCCCTCGCGCTGCTCGACGACGGCGAAGAGCTGGTGCACCAGCGACACGCCCGCCAGCGGGACGCCGATCGTCTCCGCTGCCTCCAGCGCGATGCGCAAATCCTTCTGCTGCAGCGAGACCTTGAACCCGGGCGCGAAATCGCGCGCCACGATCCGCGATCCGAGGTTGGAGAGCTGCCACGATCCGGCGGCGCCCGCCGTGATCGCCTCCAGCATCTTCAGCGGATCGACACCGCTCTTCTGGCAGAACACCAACGCCTCCGCCATGGCGAGGTTGTTCAGGCACACGGCGATCTGGTTGCAGAGCTTCACGGTCTGGCCGGCCCCGGTGGGGCCGCAGTGCGTGATCCGCTGGCCCATCGCCTCCAGCACCGGCCGCGCGCGCTCCAGCACCGCCGGGGCGCCGCCGACCATGATCGAGAGCGTCCCGGCCACCGCCCCGCCCTCGCCGCCCGACACCGGCGCGTCCAGCATCTCCACCCCACGCTCCCGCAGCCGGCCGGCGATCGTCCGCGTCACGTCCGGCGAGATCGAGGACATGTCGATCAGCACGGAGCCGGAGCGCACGCCCTCGATCGCCCCGCCGGGGCCCAGCACCACCGCCTCCACGTCTGCGGAGGCGGTGACGCAGACGATGGTGACGTCCGCGCGCGCGGCGACGTCTGCCGGGGTCGCCCCCGCCTGCGCGCCGAGCGCGACCGCCTCGTCCGTGCGGCCGGAGGAGCGGTTCCACGCGACCACCGGGAAGCCCGCCTTCAGCAGGTTGGCCGTCATGGGCAGCCCCATGATGCCGAGGCCGATGAATCCGACGGTGGGGCGGGCGCTGGTCATGGGAGACGTTCCTTCCGGTGCCTGGTGTCGCGGTGCCCATCATCCTCGATCGGCCGCACGTCGCCTACCCGCGCACCCGGTCGATGCGCACCATTCCCGGTGGCGGAGGTGCGCCTATGATCGCCGGGCACGGCAGGAGCCGACCGCGATGATGATGCGCCGCCTGGAACTGTCGAAGCCCTCCGCTCCGCGCGGGGCGCTGGCACGCCGCGTCGCCGGGCTGTTCGCGCCGTACGGCGGGTCGCTCGCCGTGCTCGTGATCCTGCTCGTGGGAGGCGTGGCGCTCGATCTCGCGAGCGTGCGCGTGCTCGGCGCGATGGTCGACCACATGTCCTCGCAGACCACGCTCACGGGGTTGGACCAGCTGATCGTGCTGTACCTGGGCATGGTGCTGGCCTCCGCGCTGCTGGGCGTGGGCGAGTCCTGGGTGAACCAGACGATCGCCCAGGGGCTGATGCACCGGCTGCGCGCCGATCTGCACGATCATCTGCAGCGCCTGTCGCTGCGCTTCTACACCTCCACCCGGACGGGCGAGATCCTGTCGCGCATCAGCACGGACGTGAACGGCGTGCAGAGCGCCGTCACCGGCACGTTCACGGACTTCCTCACCAATGCGCTCACGCTGATCGTCGCGTTCGTGCTCATGTTCACGCTGGAGTGGCGGCTCGCCCTCGCCACGCTCGTGGTGCTGCCGCTGTGGGTCTACCCGACCATGCGCGTGGGCGCGCTGATGCGCGATCTGATGCGCGAATGGCACGCGGAGTCCGGTCGCATGTCCGCCCACCTGGAGGAGACGCTCTCCGTTTCCGGCTCCATGCTCGTGAAGACCTTTGGGCGGCAGGAGCACGAGGCGGGGCGCTTCGCCACCTCCAACGACACGCTGCGCGCGCTCTCCATCCGGCGGCAGATGGCGGGGCGCTGGTTCAACATGGGCACGCAGCTCTTCGGCGCGGTGCTTCCCGGGCTGATCTACTGGTACGGCGGGCGCGCGGTGCTGGGCGACGACCTGAGCGTGGGCACCGTGGTCGCCTTCGCCATGCTCGCGCAGCGCGTCTTCGGGCCGTTCGCGGGGATCGCGCGCATCAACACCACGCTCCTCTCCTCGCTCGCGCTGTTCGAGCGCATCTTCGAGTACCTCGACATGCCGGTGGAGGTGGAGGAGCGTCCGGGCGCCGCGCGCCTGTCGAAGCCGCGCGGCGAGGTGGAGTTCGACCGCGTCTCGTTCTCGTACCAGTCGCACGCGACGCGCCACACCGCGGCGATCGACGGCGTCTCGTTCCGCATCGAGGCGGGCGAGATGGTGGCGCTTGTCGGGCCGTCCGGCGCGGGCAAGACCACGGTGACCTATTTGATGCAGCGCTACTACGACCCGCAGCAGGGCGCGGTGCGCCTCGATGGATACGACCTGCGCGACGTCACGCTCGACTCGATCAGTGCCACGATCGGGACGGTGATGCAGGAGACGCACCTGTTCCACACCTCGCTCGCGGACAACATCCGCTACGGCCGGCTGGACGGGACGGATGCCGAGGTGCACGCCGCCGCCGCCGCCGCCGGCCTCGGCACGTTGATCGAGCGGCTGCCGGAGGGCCTCGAGACGACGGTGGGGGAGCGCGGCTACCGGCTGTCCGGTGGCGAGAAGCAGCGCGTGGCGATCGCCCGCGCCATCCTGAAGGACCCGCCGGTACTCATCCTGGACGAGGCGACCTCCTCGCTCGACTCGCGCCTGGAACGGGAGATCCGCGAGGCGACGGCGCTGCTCGCACGCGGACGCACCACGATCGTGATCGCGCACCGGCTCTCCACGGTGATGGCCGCCGACCAGATCCTGGTGCTTGACCGAGGGCGCATCGTGGAGCGTGGGCGGCACGCGGATCTCCTCGGGCAGGATGGTCTGTACGCAGCGCTGTATCGCGAACAGTTCAGTGACGAGGCCCGCGGGATGACAGGGGCGAGTGTCCACTGACACAATCAAGGGGCTGGGGTCAGCGGCAATCGGCCACAGCGAAGGGGGCACACCATGGGCAAGGCACTGCGTCGTCTGGCGTTCGTCGCGATCGCGGCGGGCATGATCCTCGGGCTGTTGAGGCGCCTGGGGCTGCTCGGCCTGAGCGAGTGCAGCGCCTCGTGTCCGTGTTCCACGGGCTCCACGGAATGCCACTGCGGGCACAAGACCTGCCTGGCGCCCGCGCCGGACATCTAAGCGCCCTCGAGACTCGGTCAGCGCGTCATCGCGGCCTGCGCGACCACCGCGCCGAGGATCGCGATGAGCAGCACCGCCGCGACCGCGCGCACGAGGCCGCCCGACCACCACGAGCGGTCGTCGCGCGCCCAGTCGTCCATGCTGGACCCGGCCTCCTCGGTCAGGTCTTCGTCCAGGTCGCCCTCGGTGGACTCTTCCCATCCGGGATCGGGCGTCGGCGGTCGGCTCATGCGGCGCTCCTTGCTGCTGCATCGAGGCTAGCGCAGGCGGCCAGGCACGGCGATATGCTGACAGCATGGGCCGCCCAGCGCAGGACGGGCCCCGAGAGGTGTCGCGCATGATCATGGTGCAACGGGAGTCCCGCGTGTCCCCGAAGGATCGCGCCGCGTTCGAGGAGCAGAGCCGCGAGGGCATGTGGCCCGCGTTCCTGCACTTCGGCGCGCCCATGGTCGCGTACGGGACGTGGGCCTTCGGCGGCCCGGACGACGTGGTGGTGACGAACCACATCTACGAGAGCCTCGATCACTGGAGCGCGACGCGGCAGGAGACGGGCGCGTACTACGCCGACGCGGCGATGCTGCAGGAGATCAAGGACCTGCACCCGCGCTACGCCTCGCGCGATGGACTGGTGGAGTCCTCCGCCGCGCGGCTGATCGAGCTGGACGACACGGTGTCGCGAGCGAGCGCGTTCTTCCGCCGTCCCGGCCAGGAGCTGGCAGACCTGCCGCCCACCTTCGGGCGCGATTCCGTGATCTCGGAGCGCACGCTGACCATCGCGCCAGGGATGAAGGGGGAGTTCCGCCGCCTGTCCGCGGAGATCGTGTGGCCATGGCTGGAGTCGCAGGGCGGCCGCGCGATCGGCCTCGGCAACGACCTGATGGGCTCCTCCAACGAGGTTTCCACCTGGTTCGCGTTCCGGTCGCTGGAGGAGTGGTACCGCTCCGCGCGCCCGCAGTCCGCCCACGCGCCGTCGCACGTGGCGGAGGCCTACACGGCCCGCCAGAACATAGTCGAGGCACAGCGCGGCCGGCTGCTGATCATCGGCACGGACTGGGGTGCGAAGGCGTCATGACCTCCGACGCGGCGGCCACGCGCGACGCGATCGATCCGGACGAGCTCGCCGCGATCGAGGCGCTGGCGATCGAACTCGCGCAAGAGGCCGGCGAGACCGCGCGCGAGGCGCTGCGCCGCCAGCTCACTGTCGAGTACAAGCCCGACGCGAAGGGCAAGGACAGCACGAACGACCCCGTCTCGGAGGTCGACCGCGCCGTCGAAACCCTCGTCCGCGCGCGCGTCGCAGATCGCTTTCCCTTGCACGCCGTCATCGGCGAGGAGGTGGACACGCACCCAGATGCGGCTGCCACGACGGTCTGGGTGATCGACCCGATCGATGGCACGGCGAACTTCGTGAACGGGTTCCCGCTGTTCGCCGTCTCGGTCGGGGTGCTGCACGCCGGCGTCCCCATCGCCGCCGCGATCTGGTGCGCCTCCACGCATCTCCTCGGCCCCGGGGTCTACCACGCGCACGCGGGATCGACGTTGCACCTCGACGGCGTGGAGGTGCCCGCGCGCGAGACGGTCGTGCGGCGCGCGCTGGCCGCCG
>JAQCJS010000069.1 GCA_027592975.1 Chloroflexota bacterium | reverse complement strand
AGCGGGGGCAGGGCCTCGCCCCCCAGCGCCTGGATGGCGCGGGCGGCCTCGGACAGCTCCTCGTCGCCGCGGCTCCCCTTGGGCGTGGCCAGCGCGCCGCCCTCGCACAGCAGCGGCAGGGCGTACTCCACCAGCACGGGCATGGCCGCCAGCGCCCGCGCGACGACCACGTCGAACGAGGCGCGGAGCACGGGCATCCGCCCCGCCTCCTCCGCGCGTGCGTGCACCACCGTGACCCTCCCCAGGCCCAACTCCGCCGCGACCGCGCGCAGGAAGGCGCAGCGGCGCTCCTGCGACTCGATCAGCACAAGCGTCATTGCCGGGTCGGCGATCGCCATCGGTACGCCGGGGAACCCGCCGCCGGGGCCCAGGTCGGCCACGCGCGCGGCCCCGCCGGGGTGCAGCAGGCCCGCCTGTCGCAGCGCGACGAGCAGTGCGAGCGACTCACCGAAGTGACGCCGCTGCGCGGTGTCCGCGTCCGTAATCGCGGTCAGCCCGGCGCGGTCGTTCCACTCCTCCAGGAGCGCGAGGTACCGCTGGAAGCGCGCGATCGCCCCCTCGGGCAGGTCAAGGCCCAGGCGCGCGGCCTCGGCCCGCAGCACCGGCAGGTGATCGGGTTCGGCGTCGGGTGCGGTGGGGGTGGATTCGTCGGCCACGTTGACAGGTAGCGTCCCACATCTTCTAGACTGCTGGAAACGCGGTGGCAGCGGCGGCCTCCTCTTTCGGACGCACCGGATGACGGTGCGATGGGCGCCCCGCCTCCTACCCCTAACAAACGAGACACCACCGGACGACACTGCGGAGGCCGCCCATGGCGGAGCGCATCACTGCGATCGAGGCGCTGGACCACTTCGAGAACTCGCTCGCGCTCGAGCCTGAGAAGGCTCGTGCGGAGGTGCCGGCCGTCGAGAAGTTCATCGCGTTCCTCGGCAAGGATCGGCAGATGAGCGAGGTCACGGCGGAGGACGTCACGCGCTACCTGCGCGATCAGAAGGACGCGACTCCGGAGCACGTGGAGCCGTTGCGCGCGTTCCTGGCGTACGCATCCCGCCTCGCGTTCACGGAGGAGAACCTGGTTCCGGCGCTGCACCTCGGTCCGAACGCCGGCGGCGCGCGTGGCCGGCACGCGGCGGCGGAGCTGGGCGGCAACGCGTACCACGTCACGTTCGACGGCCTGAAGCGCCTCGAGAAGCAGATCGAGGAGGAGAAGTCGCGCCGCCCGGAGATCGCGCAGAAGCTCCACGACGCGATGCAGGACAAGGACTTCCGCGAGAACGCCCCGCTGGACGCGGCCCGCGACGAGCAGGCCCACCTGGAGGCGCGCATCCGCGACCTGGAGAACCGCCTCCGCAACGCCGTGATCATCGACGAGGAGTCGAAGGACGGACGGGCGAACGTGGGCTCCGTGGTGAAGCTGCTCAACCTGAAGACCAGCAAGGAGCAGGTGATCACCCTGGTCAGCCCGACCGAGGTCGATCCCGCCAACGGCAAGGTCTCCGTCGCCTCCCCCATCGGCGTCGCGGTGATCAACCACCGCACCGGTGACGAGGTGACGGTGAACGCGCCCGCGGGCACCACCAGCTTCCGCGTCCTCGACGTGCAGGGCTAGGCGCGGCCATGGCGGACGGCGCCGGGGAGCCCCCGGCCGATCCGGTCATCACAGCGCGCGGGCTGGTGAAGCGGTACGGCGCGTTCACCGCGCTCGATGGACCCTCGTTCACCGTGGCGCGCGGCGAGATCTTCGGGATCCTGGGCCCCAACGGCGCCGGCAAGACCACGCTGGTCGAGATCCTCGAAGGGCTCACGCCGGCGACGGCGGGCACCGCCTCCGTCCTCGGCATCGAGGTGACGGAGCGGCCGCAGGCGGTGAAGGCGCGCATCGGCGTGCAGCTGCAGGCGGCGTCGTACCACCAGTACCTCACGCTGCGCGAGATCCTGGAACTCTTTGGCTCCTTCTACCCCCGGCGCGCCGACCCGATGGAGCTGCTGCGCCGCGTCCGCCTGGAGGATCGCGCAGACGCGCGGATGCGCACGCTTTCCGGCGGCATGAAGCAGCGCTTCAGCATTGTCGCCGCCCTGGTGAACGAGCCCGACCTCGTCTTCTTCGATGAGCCGACGGCGGGCCTGGACCCGGACGCGCGGCTGGACCTGTGGCAGATCGTGCGGGAGGTGCGCGCGTCCGGCGCGACCGTGGTGCTCACCACCCACTACATGGAGGAGGCGGAGACGCTCTGCGATCACGTCGCCTTCATGAACGCCGGCCAGATGGCCGCGATCGACACCCCGCAGGGCCTGATCCGCCGCCTGAACGCCCCCTACCGCCTCACGCTCACCACGGCGCACCCGCTGCCGGAGGCGGACGTGCGAGGCATCCCCGGCGCGCTGGAGGTGGCCCAGGAGCAGACGGCGGACGGCTTCGTGGTGCGGATGCGTGCTCAGACCGCGCCCTCTGTCACCACCGCGCTGACCACGCTTGCCTCCAAGGCGGGGACGGACATCATCGACCTCGCGGTGCAGCCGGCGACGCTGGAGGATGTGTTCCTCTCCGTCACGGGACGGCGGTTGAGCGAATGACCCGGACGATGCTCGGCGCAAGCCTGAAGATGGTGATGCGCGACCGCCAGGCGATCTTCTGGGCGCTCGCTTTCCCGATGATCTTCCTCGGGGTCTTCCGGCTGTTCTCGTTCGGGGGCGCGGAGACCACGGACGTCGTGGTGGTCGCGGACACGCGGACGCAGGCGGGGGCGGCGCTGGTGCAGTCGCTCAACGGCGTGGAGTTCCTGCGCGTGCGCGTGGAGCCGGGGTTGAGCGAGGAGCAGGCGCTGGCGGAGCTGCTTGAGAACCGAGCGGACGTCGCGCTGCTGCTCACCCCTGCCGCTGCCGCGGGCCAGCCGGCGCAGGCGCAGTTGATCGACGCGATCAACGACCCGATCGGCTCCGCCGTGACGATCGCCGCGATCCGCTCCGTCATTGACGGCACGAACCTCGCGCTGACGGGCGTGCCGAGGGCGATCGAGTTGAGCGCGCGCACCGCGGAGGTGGAACGCACGACGTTCTTCCAGTTCCTGGGCCCGGGCATCATCGGCATGGGCCTGATGACCTTCGCGACGATCAGCCTGGCCGGGTCGCTCTCCCGCTACCGCGAAGAGGGTGTGCTGCGGCGGATCCGTGCGACGCCGCTGCCGCCGTGGCGCTTCTTCTCGTCCGTGCTCGGCGCGCACATCATCGTGTCGCTGATGCAGGTGCTGGTACTCGCGGTCGTCGCGCAACTTCTCGGCGCGCGGGTGTTCGAGGGGGGCATCTGGTTCATCCTGGTCGCGGTGTACGGCACGGTGATCTTCCTGAACATCGGCGTGATCATCGCGGGCCGCGTGCACGGCCGTGGCGCGGTGGAGGGCGCGGCGAACGCGGTCACCATGCCGATGATGTTCCTCAGCGGCTCGTTCTTCCCGATCTCCTCGCTCCCGGCGGCAGTGCAGCCCGTGGTGGCGATGCTGCCGCTCACGCACATGCTCAACGCGATGCGCGCCCTGGCGATCGAGGGCGAATCGATCGTGGATCAGTGGCCTGCGCTGTTGGTGATGACGGCTTGGGTGCTGGGGACGCTGCTGCTTGCCCGGGTCTCGTTCTCGTACTCGGACTCGTAGTCCCCTCGGATCCCGCGCGTCTGAGGGCTACGAGTACCCGAAGACGGCGCGATCCAGCACCATCGAGCCGAAGAGCACGGCCAGGTAGAGCGTGGAGTAGCGGAACATCGCCCGCGTGCCCTCGGTGCCCTGGCCGCGGTAGATGCGGGCGGCGCAGTACATGAACCCCGCACCGCCGAAGATCGCGACAGCGAAGTAGATGACCCCCATGGTCGCGACGGCGCCGAACATGGTCGTGATCATCCAGGTCGCCGCGCTGTAGAGCATCGTCTGGCGCTTCGTCTCTTCCTCGCCCAGCACCACCGGCATCATCGGGATGTTCGCCGTGCGGTAGTCATCCGCGAGGCCGAGTGCGAGCGCCCAGAAGTGCGGTGGCTGCCACCAGAAGACGATCACAAAGAGCACCAGCCCCTCTGTGGTGATCGTGTTGGTGATCGCGGCCCAGCCGATGAGTGGTGGCATGGCACCGGCGACGCCGCCGAGCACGGTGTTGTGCAGGGTGCGGCGCTTCAGGTAGAGGCTGTACGGACCCACGAAGAAGAGGAATGCGGCCAGCGCCAGCAGCGCGGACAGCCAGTTCACCGTGACGATCAGCCACGGCGCGGAGGCGAGGCCCAGCGTCCACCCGAAGATCGCCGCCGCCCGCGGGGAGATGACTCCGCGCGGGATGGGGCGCTTGCGCGTGCGCACCATGATCGCGTCGATATCGCGGTCGATGTACATGTTCACCGCGCCGGCGCCGCCGGAGGCGAGCACGCCGCCGATGAGCGTCGCGATCACCGGCCACCACCCCGGCCAGCCCTTGTTCGCCAGCACCATCGCCGGGACCGTGGTGATGAGCAGGAGCAGCATGATCGAAGGCTTCGTCAGCACGAAGTAGGCGCGCGCGACGGTGAGGAAGGGGCGATGCGTCGCGGCAGTGGTCACGATGACTGATCCCATCGATCGCGCGCGCGTGAGCGGTAGGCGGCGCCCCGCCTGCCGCATTGGTGATTAGGCACGCGCGCCGCGAGTGCCACCGGACGCCTGCGCCGCGGGAGTCGCCGGGCCGGTGCCCATGCTGAACTGCCCCGCGTACCACATGAGGATCATGACGATCCAGATGATCGCGGCCACCGCCAGGTGGGCGACGCGGATCGGCTCGATGAAGTCCAAGAGCGGCGTCAGCCCGCCGATGATGATCTGCAGCCCGTACAGGCCGAGGAGCGAGTGCGAGCCCTTGCGGAGCATGGGGCCGCAGGCTCGCATCTCCCGCACGTGCAGGAACAGCCACGCGACGACCGCGAAGCCGCCGGCGACGGTGAAGCGGTGCGTCCAGTTGATGTGCTGGAGCCGCTCGCCGCTGGCGAACGGGATCTGGCCCTCCGGGCAGCCCGGCCACCCGGTGCAGCCGAAGCCGGCGTCCGTGGCCACCGTGTACGCGCCGATGAGGAGCACCACCGCCATGGACCACATGGTCAGCGTAGCGGTGCGCGTGAACTTCGCGCGCTCCGGCGTCATGATGCGCATCCGCTCCGGACCCAGGTAGGCGAGCGCCGCCATCATGGTCACGTTGCCCAGGAAGATGAGCGCCATGGTCAGGTGCACCCAGACCGTCCACGGGGCGTTGCCGGTGAGGACGGTGACGCCGCCCAGGATCGCCTGGATAGCGACGAGCGCGACAGACAGCAGCGCGAGGCGCCAGAGCGTGGGATCTGTGCGGCGGTACGCGAATGCGCCCACCGTCTGGATCGCGACCAGCGTGCTGATGATCGTGGCGATGAAGCGGTGAACCCACTCGATGATCGCCGCGAACTCCAGCGGCGGGAAGATGCCGCCGTAGCAGAGCGGCCAGTCCGGACAGCCGAGTCCCGAGCCGGTGGTGCGGACGGTGGATCCGACCGCGATCATGATCACCGTGGCGACCACGGTGACGATCGTCAGGGCCTGGAACTTGCTCATGCTCCCCCCCAGGGACGGACGGACAGGCTCTCTTGCATCTTAGGTCGCGGCCGCCTTAGCGGCAGCGTCCAGCCGCGCGGCCGGAGCGCCCGGCGGGACGGACGACAGCTACGAGCGGGAGATGGGCTTCGGGGCCGCGTCGCGCTCGGTCAGGCGCTCCTCCAGCCGGTCGATCTCGCGCTGGAGGCCGCGGAGGCGGGTCTGGAGCATTAACAGGTAGACGAAGATGCCCGCCCAGAACACCGCGAAGCCGGCGAACAGGAACTCCAACTGCAACAGGTAGTCCATCACGCCCCCTCGTGGCGGTCGACCACCGCCCGTAACGCCGCGGTTCGTTTCGCCATCCACTCTGTCTCGCTCCGCAGCACCGTCAGCCATGCCGCGAGCGTGCCGATGCCGATGAACGAGATCAGCAGCACTGCGAGCATCTCCGGTGGCATGGCCGGCCCCTCGCCGCCGCGCAGCACGATCGGCTGCGGGTGGAGCGTCCGCCACCAGCGCACGGACATCATGATCAGCGGGATGTCCAGCGCGCCGATGATCGCGAAGATGGCGGCGAAGCGCGCGGCCTGCTCGTCCAGCTCGTCCGCCATCGCTCGGGCCAGCAGGTAGGCGGAGTAGATCAGGAACAGCACCAGCGTGGCGGTCA
>JAQCJS010000068.1 GCA_027592975.1 Chloroflexota bacterium | reverse complement strand
CCCCAGCCGATGCCGCAGCCGATGGTGCAGCCGATGGTGCAGCCGATGGTGCAGCCGATGGTGCAGGCATACCCGCAGCCCGCGCCGCAGATGATGGCGCCCAGCATCGCCCAGGCCATGGCCACGCAGGCCGCCGCCGCACCGTTCGAGGACCTCGCGGACTTCGATGGCGGATTGTCGCTGCTGCACCTCACGCGGCTGCGACTGCGCTCTGTCGCGCGGCTCGGCGAGATCATGCAGACGTTCGACCGCGTGGAGACGGAGGCGGCGCCACTGCTCAACCTCGTCACCGACCTGGACCTCGTCCGGCGTCGCTTCGCGGAGAACCTGGACGAGGCGATGCGCCCGCTGGCGGAGTTCGCCGACCGGTGGGACGAGAACCTGCTCACGCTGGCGGAGCGGATGGACGGCGAGCTGCCCCAGCAGATCGACATCACCGCGGAGCGCCGCCGCATCGCAGAGATCCGGGTGCAGATCCCGCACCGCCATGCGCAGCTGCTGGACCAGTTCGAGATCGAGAAGCAGGCGATCGACGCGGCGCTGACCGTGTTCGATGACCAGGTCGCCAAACTGGAGACGCAGTTGACCGCCGCCCGCCGCACCGCCGAGATCATCGGCGACAGCATGCGCACGGCCGACTTCGCCCGCACGGTGGAGTTCCTGCGCCGCCGCACGGAGACGCTGGCCGCGCTGGCGGAGCGTGGGGCCGCCACGCCGGAGGACATCGCGGACGTGCTGCCCACCGCCTCCGTGCTGGCCGCCGCCGACGAGGAGATGCTGGCGAACTCGCCGTACCTCGCCTCCGTGATCGGGATCCTGGAGGACGAAGGGGAGAAGCAGCCGCAGCGGCGTCCCGGCACCGCCGGCTGGGGGGCGGCGTAGCAGGCACTTCCGGATCGGCCTATCCGTGGCATCCTGCATGGGACGCCGCGTGAGAGGATCGACCGATGAGCGAACTCGTCGCCTCCGAAGCCATCAGCCCTGCGCTCGCCGCCGAGTCCGGGCGCATGCCCACGATCTTCCTCGCGCACGGGTCGCCAGCGACCGTCGCGGACGGCGACTGGATGGGCCAGCTCAACCAGTGGGCGCAGCACATGCCGCGCCCGCGTGCCGTGCTGATGATCTCCGCGCACTGGGAGGAGCGGCCGCTCACCATTGGTGCCACCACGCCGCAGCCGCTTATCTACGACTTCTATGGCTTTCCGGAGGAGTACTACCGACTGCAGTACGCCTCGCCCGGGGCACCGGAGTTGGCGCAGCGCGTCCGCGAACTGGTGGGCAAGACCCAGCCCGTGGCGGAGGAGCCGGAGCGCGGTCTGGATCACGGCGCGTACGTCCCGCTGATGGCCATGTACCCGGAGGCGGATGTCCCCGTGCTGCAGGTCTCCCTGCCCACGCTGTCCGCCCCCGCGCTCTTCGACCTTGGCCGCCAGCTCGCGCCGCTGCGCGACGAGGGGGTGCTGATCGTGGGCAGCGGCTTCCTGACGCACAACTTACGGCTGATGGATCGCCGCCCCGGCGCGGTCACCCCCGAATGGGCGAAGGAGTTCGACCACTGGGCAGAGGAGGCGCTCGCCTCGTGCGACGTGGATGCCATGGTGGAGTACGAGCGCCGCGCGCCCGCGGTGGACTGGGCGCTCCCCACGCGCGAGCACTTCGTGCCGGCGGTGGTCACACTCGGATCCGCCGTCGACTCTCCGGGGCAGGTCTCCTTCCCGATCACGGGCTGGCTGGGCGGCGCCATGACCAAGCGGTCGGTGCAGTACGGCTAGCCATCACGCACGTTGCGGAAGGGCTACTGCTTCTGCACTCGCCGTTCACGGTCCGTTCATGTCTGCTAGCGAACCCCGGTGCTATGTTGGATTGGCGTTGTCCGTGGTGCCTGTTCACGGCCCCCGGAACGCTCCCGGCGCCGGCCACCGCCGCCCGCCCCGATGTGACACCGCCCGCGGGCGGGAGGAGACGGACGCGCCATGAGTGGCTTCACCCGGCTCGCGATCACTCGCGCCGGGGCGACGTCGGCGGTGTTCCTCGCCCTGGCGATCGCGGGCTACTTCGCGTTCCGCGGCCTCCCGATCAACCAGTTCCCCAGCGTGGACATCCCGGTCGTCACCGTCACGACGATCTATCCCGGCGCGAATCCGCGTGAGATGGAGATCCAGGTCTCCCGGCCGATTGAGGATGCCGTCGCGGGCCTGAACGACATCGACATCATCACCAGCCTCTCCGGACAGGGCTTCTCCGCCGTCACGATCCAGTTCAAGGACTCGGCCGACTCGAAGACGATCGCCGCGGACGTGGAGCGGCGCATCAGCGGGGCGGTCAGCCAGTTCCCCACCGGCGCGCAGCGCCCCACCGTCACCAAGATCGACTTCGGCCAACTGCCCGTGATGCAGTTGGCCGTCTACGACGACGCCCTGCTCCCGCAGCAGCTCTACCGCGTGGCGAAAGACCTGGTCGTCCCGGAGATCGAGCAGATCAGCGGTGTCTCACAGGTGGAGCTGGTGGGCGGACGCAGGGAGGAGATACACGTCTCCGTGGATCCCGGGCGCCTGGAGGCCTACGGCCTCAGCCTGGCCCAGGTGCAGAACGCCCTGGCCGGCGCGAACGCCTCGATCCCCGGCGGCAGCATCACCCAGGGCCCCAGGCAGTTCGAACTGGAGGTCACCGGCCTGTTCTCGCGTCCGGAAGACCTGGCGCAGGTCGTCGTGGCACCGGGGCCCGTGCGCATCGGGGACATGGCGACCGTCTCGCTCGGCGCAACGGAGCTGACGCAGACCACGCGCGTCAACGGCAAGCAGGCGATCCTGGTCGCCATCGGTCAGCAGAGCGGCTCGAACCTCACCGACGTCACGGACGCGGTGCGCGAGGCGATGCCCGGGATCCGCGAGGTGCTCCCGGCGACCAGCGAAATGGTGGTGGTGCAGGACACCACGCCGTTCGTGCGCGAGTCGCTGCTTGGGATCCAGGAGGAACTGGTCTTCGCGATCATCCTGACCAGCATCATCCTGCTGCTGTTCCTCCACAACGCCCGCGCCGCGGGCATCGTGCTGTTGTCCATCCCCACCACGCTGCTGACGACCTTCGTGTTGATGGAGCTGATGGGGTTCAGCCTCAACTTCCTGAGCATGCTGGGACTCACGCTCACCATCGGCATCCTGGTGGATGACTCCATCGTGGTGCTCGAGAACATCTTGCGGCACCTTGCGCGCGGCGAGGCGCCGTTCGAGGCAGCGCTGATGGGGCGCGCGGAGATCGGTCTTGCGGCGATCGCGATCACGCTGGTGGACGTCGTGGTGTTCGCGCCCACCGGACTGGTCAGCGGCCAGATCGGCGGATTCTTCAAGGAGTTCGGCTTCACGATCGCCGCGGCGACGCTGGTGTCGCTGCTCGTATCGTTCACGCTCACACCGTTGCTCGCCGCCCGGATCATGAAGTCCGGGACGGAGCGCACGGACACCCGCATGGGCCGCCTGGGTGCGACCTGGGATCGCGGGTTCGAGCGGATGGAGCGGCGCTACCGGCACATCCTGGAGTGGTCGCTGTCCAACCGCCTCGCCGTGGTGGGCGTCGCGGCGGCGAGCGTCGTCGCCGGCATCTCGCTGATCACCAGCGGTCTGGTCGCCGTGGAGTTCGTCCCCACCTCGGACGCGGGCTACTTCCAGGTGAACACGGAGACGCCGCCCGGCACCTCCCTGGAGGCGCACGACACCGCCATGATGGAGGTGGAGCGCATCCTGATGGGAATCCCGGAGGTGAAGACGGTGACCGCCTCCGTCGGCGTCTCGTCCGGTGGCGTGTTCGGCAGCGGATCCACGGGCCAATCACGCTACGGCCGCGTGACCGTGGAGACGGTGGATAAACACGATTGGGATCGTGACATCTGGGCGATCGTGGATGATGCTCGCGCGGCTGGCCGTGGTGCCGGGCCTGCGCCCGAAGGTTGGACTGGAGGACGGCGGCCCGGGCGCCGGGCAGGCGCCGGTGTCGGTGCGCCTCACCGGCCCGGAGTTCGAGACGCTGTCGGAGCTGGCGGACCAGGTCCAGGCATCGCTGGAGCAGGCGCCCGGGCTGGTCAACGTGGTGAACGGCGCGCCGGTCGGCCAGCCGCAACTCCAGATCGAGGTGGATCAGTTGCGCGCGGCGCAGCTGGGCGTGAACTCCGCGCAGCTTGGTCTGCTGGTGCGCACGGCGTTCGCCGGCGCGGTGGCCACGAAGTACGAGCGCCCAGACGGCACGCTGCAGGATGTCCGCCTGCAACTCAGCGGTGCCGCGCGCAGCAGCATTGCCAGCGTGGGCGATCTCCCGGTGCAGACGATCACCGGACAGACCGTGAAGCTGAGTCATGTGGCGACGATCACCGAGACCTTTGGCCCGACGCAGGTGAACCGCTACGAGCGGCAGCGCGTGGTCAGCGTGAATGCCGACCTCCAGACCGGCTACTCCCTCTCCGAGGTGCAGCCGGACGTCCAGCGCGCAATCGATGCACTGGTCGTGCCGGCGGGGTATCGCGCGGAAGTCGGCGGCATCAGCCAGGAGCAGGCGGAGAGCTTCGGTCAGCTGTTCATGGCGCTGAGCGTGTCCGTGCTGCTGGCGTACCTGCTGATGGCCGTGCTCTACAACTCCCTGCTGGATCCGCTGGTGATCCTGTTCTCGCTGCCGGTGGCGATCGGCGGCGCGATGTTCGGGCTGTTCATCTTCGGCTATACGTTCAGCGTCTTCTCGATGATCGGCCTGATCCTGCTGGTGGGACTGGCGATCAAGAACGGCATTCTGCTGATCGACCGGACGAAACACAACCGCGATCGCGGCCTCTCCGCGCGCGAGGCGTTGCTGGAGGCAGGGCCGGCCCGCCTGCGCGCGATCCTGATGACCAGCCTCACGATCGCGATCGCCCTGCTGCCAACGGCGTTCCAACTGGGCGAGGGCGCAGAGCTGCGGGCGCCGCTTGCCGCCACGGTGATCGGCGGCGTGATCTCCTCCACGCTGCTGACGCTGGTCTTCGTGCCGGTGGTTTACACGCTGTTCGACTCGCTCAGCGAGCGGACGCGCGCGCTGCAGCGCGCGGTGTTCGGCCGCGCGCCCGTGCCGCAGGCAGTGGAGGCCGGCGCAGCGGGCGAGCGTGTCGAGGTGCCAGCCGAGCGCGAGTAAGGCGCCCGGCCATGCTGACGCGGAGGGTCAGGCCTCGGGCGGCGCTTCCAGCGGGAGTTCCACGGTCATGGTCGTACCGGTGCGGCCGTCGCTCGTCGCGGTGAGCCGTCCCCCCTGGAGCGTCACGATCGACCGCGCGATGGACAGGCCCAGGCCGGTGCCGTTGGCGAACCGCGCGCCTTCCGTGGTGCGATAGAACTTCTCGAACACCCGGTCCAGCTCCGCCGCCGCGATGCCGATGCCCGTGTCCTTGACCACGATCAGCGCATGATCCCCGGCCACCCGGGTACTGATGTCCACGCGCCCGCCCGCGCGGGTGAACTTCACCGCGTTCTGGAGCAGGTTCTCGATCACCTGGCGAATGCGCGCGGCGTCCACCCAGGCGTTCGCCTCCTGCAGATCCGTCTGGATCGTCACCTTACCCTGGGCCGCCGTGGGACGGATGTCCTCCACGATCGCCTCGCAGATCCCGCCGAGGTCGAGGTAGATCGGGTCCAGGGTGACGCGGCCGCCTTCCAGCGCGCCCATGTCCAACAGGTCGTCCACCAGCACGCGCAGCCGTTCCGTGTTGCGATCCAGCAGGCCGACCAGCCGCTCCTGCACGTCCGTGAGCGCTCCGCCGTCGCCTTCGTGGAGCATGCTGACCGTTGCCTGGATCGCGGTGAGCGGCGTCCGCAGCTCGTGGCTGACGGTTGCCACCAGGTCCCGCTTCAGGCGCTCCACGGAACGCGCGTCCGTGATGTCGCGCAGGGCCACCACGGAGAGGCCGCCGGGCCGTCGTCCAGCCTCGCAGGCTCCAGTGGAGCAGCCATTCGTCCCTCTCATCCGCCGGGTGGGGCGAAGCCTAGAAGCAGGAACGATGCGGACGGGTAACGCGTGCGCACCCCTGCGATGGCAAAACCGTTGCCGCAACGGTTCTGCGATTCCCGCCCTTCCGGTTGCGACGCCGGTCGCGGATGATGAGGCGCCACGCGAGGGATCGAGGGAGGCCGCCTGTGACGGATGTGCGCGTAGAGATCGTCCTCGGGTCCGTGACCCCGCCCGGCCGGATGCACAGCGCGGTGCTCGGCAGCGCGCAACGCGCCACGGTCGCCGGGTTCGGGGACGTCGCCGTGCTCGACCTTGCGGATGTGCGCACCGGCTTCGCGGGCGGCGCGCCGCCCGCGGACGACGGCATGGCGGGGGCGATCGAGCGGCTGC
>JAQCJS010000067.1 GCA_027592975.1 Chloroflexota bacterium | reverse complement strand
GCCGAGGCCCCACACCCAGGCGAGCGCCCGCCAGATCGCGGGGGGCGTCTCGCGCGCCAGGCGCCGTGCGGTGAGCGGCCAGAGCAGCGCGTAGCTCGCGGGCAGCAGCGCGGCCCACATCGCCGTGCTCCACCAGGTCATCGTGATCGCGCTGCCCAGCATGCCCCCGGCCGAGGTCTGTGCCAGGTTCACCTCGCCCACGCGGGTCTCCGGGTGCCACAGGCCGAACAGTCCGGCGAGGAAGACGAGGAACACGCCGAAGCCCAGGACGTGCCGCCGGTGGCGCTTCAGCAGGTACTCGCGGTGCATCGCGAGCAGGACGCCGAGGCCGGCGAGCAGGCCGATGACCGTGAAGACGTGGAGTCCGAAGAGCGCCACCAGCGCGTCCCGCGCCGCGCCGAAGATGCCGGTGAGGGGGAGGAGGTAGGGGATGGCGGCGGCGGCCAGCACCACCAGCACCGTGCCGATGATCTCCGGACGGGCGACTGCCCGCCCCAGCGACAGGATGTCGGGGATGGCGGGCGCGGAGCCGCGTACGGTTCGGGGACTGCGGGACTTTGCTCGAGCCATGGCTCTCTTACTCCTTCGACCGCCCCTCCCCGCCAGCAGGAACGGTCGACGTACCGATGTGACTACCTCGTGTGCGGATCCTCGATCACACCTCCAACATCACGGGGATGACCAGCGGCCGCCGGTGGGTCTGGCGGTGCAGGTACTCCGCGACGTCGTCCTTCAATGTCTCATGGAGCGCGCGCCAATCAAGCGCGCGGTTCGCGCCACCCAGCACGCCCGTCACCATGTCGCGCACGCCGTCGAGCAGGGCCTGCTCCTCGTCCGGGCCGACGAAGCCGTGCTGCATCACCTCAGGGGGGCGCGCGAGCTTGCCGTTGTGCCGGTCGATCGCCGCGACGAACACCAGCATGCCGTCGTTCGCCAGGTGCTGGCGGTCGCGCAGCACGAAGTCGTCCACGTCGCCGATGCCGAGGCCGTCCACGTACACGTAGTCCGCGGACACCTCTCCCACCACCTCAGCGTGATCCTCGGTGATCTCCAGCACGTCCCCGTCCGTGAGGACGAAGGCGTTCTCGTCCGGCATGCCCAGGAGCTTCGCGAGCTCGCGGTGCAGGACCAGGTGGCGGTACTCGCCGTGGATCGGCACGAAGTACTTCGGCCGGACCAGGCGGTGGATGATCTTCAGTTCCTCGCGCGCGGCGTGACCGTGCACGTGAACCTCGGCCAGGCGGTTGTAGATCACCTTCGCGCCCGCGGCCATGAGGAGGTCGATGTTCTTGTAGACGAACTTCTCGTTCCCCGGGACGGGGCTGGACGACAGGATGACCGTGTCGCCCTTCTGGATCGCGATCTGCTGGTGGGAGCCGTTCGCCATGCGCGTGAGCGCGGAGGTGGGCTCGCCCTGCGACCCGGTGCAGATGACGATCTGCTTGTGGGCGGGGTAGTCACGCTGCTGGTTGACCGACATCAGGATGTTCCCCGGCACCGTCAGGTAGCCAAGGTCCCGCGCCATGTTCACGTTGTTCACCATGGAACGCCCGGTGACGAAGACGCGGCGGTCATGCTTCACGGCCGCATCGATCACCGCTTGTACGCGCGAGATGAGCGAGGCGAACGTGGTGACGATCACGCGCCCTTCGGCGTCACCGATCGCACGCTCCAGGGTCTCCGCAACGCGCTGCTCGGACGGCGTGAAGCCCTCGATCTCGGCGTACGTGGAGTCGGCGCACAGCAGCAGCGCGCCGTCTTCGCCCACGTCCGCGAGGCGGGCGAGGTCGGTGTGCTGCCCCATGAGCGGGGTGTGGTCGATCTTGAAGTCGCCCGTGTGGACGATCGCGCCGATCGGCGTCTCGATGATCAGCCCGGCGGAGTCGGGGATGGAATGCGAGACAGAGAAGAACTCCACGCTGAAGGCGCCCGCGTCCACCACGTCGCCGGCCTCCACAACCTGGATCTCGGCGTCGGCGAGGCGGTGCTCCTTGAGCTTCACCTGCACCAGGCCGCGTGTGAGCTTGAGGCAGTAGATCGGCGCGGAGACCTGGTGCAGCAGGAACGGCACCCCGCCGATGTGGTCCTCGTGCCCGTGGGTCAGGAAGATCGCGCGCAGGCGGTGTGCGTTCTCTTTGACATAAGTGAGGTCAGGGATGATCAGGTCGACGCCGAGGTGCTCGGCGTCCGGGAACATCACGCCGACGTCCACGGCGATCATGTCGTCGCCGTATTCGTACAACATCATGTTGCGGCCGATCTCACCGAGACCGCCGAGGGGGATTACGCGAAGGGGAAGGGTGTCGTTGGTCATCAGGCTCCTGAGCCGGTGAGCAGGGGGGGGATCCGAGCAAAGTCCTGTCGCATCACGGCGCGCAGCGAGCCGTCGCGGAGCGCGGCTGCCGGGTGGTACATCGGGATGATGGTGAGGCTGTCGAACGTCCGCGCCTGGCCGTGGATCTGGCTGATCCGCTCGCCTGGAAACCAGCGCGCCATGGAGAACCGGCCGAGGGTCGCGATGACCCTGGGCTGGACGCCGGCGATCTGGCGGTCCAGGTAGTCCGCACATGCGGCGATCTCGTCCGGCTGCGGGTCGCGGTTGCCCGGCGGCCGGCACTTCACCACGTTGGTCACGTAGACATCGCGCCGCGACCGGTCGATCGAGGCCAGCAGTTCGTCCAGGAACTGACCGGAGCGTCCCACGAACGGCAGGCCCAGTTCGTCCTCGCGCTGGCCGGGGCCCTCGCCCACGAACATCAGGTCGCAGGGTGCCGCGCCGCTGCCGGGAACGGTACGGGAGCGTTCGCGCGCCAGGAGGCAGCGCGGGCAGTCGGCGATTTCCTCGTAGAGGTCACTGAACGCGGGCGGCACCTCGTAGAGCGGGAGCAGCGCAGGCGGGGCGGCGGGCCGAGGGTCAGGAGGCGTCACGGCGCGGACGCCGCGAGGGCGCTCCATGACGGGTGGCCCGGAGTCTGACGTGGAACGATGCATGGTACTGAGCGTAGCATCGGGGCTCATTGGATTCAATGTATATGCAGGTGATCACATTCACCTCGTCCACGGCGCAACGAGCGCCGCCGGGCGTCACTCGTTGCGCCGGACGATCCAAGCCAGGCCGATGCCGACGAAGTAGAGGATGATCATCGGCCCGCCGACCAGCGTCTGCGTCACCGGGTCGATCGTGGGCGTCACGATCGCCGCGAGGACGAAGGCCAGGATCACCGCGTACCGCCACCAGTGCAGCAACTGCCGCCAGTGCACCACGCGGAACTTCGCCAGCCCCATCACCACCAGGGGCGTCTCGAAGACCAGCCCCATGACCAGCAGGATGCGGGTCACGAAGTTGATGTAGTTCCCGATCCGCCAGTCCGCCTCCGCGAACGACTCGCCGAAGGTCAGGAGGAACTGCAGCGTGAACGGCAGGATGAAGAAGTAGCCGAACGCGATCCCGCCCACGAACGCGATGGTGGCCCCGGCGACGATCGGGAACAGCCAGCGCTTCTCGTTCCGGGTCAGCGCCGGGGTGACGAAGCGCATGGCGTGGTACACCACGACCGGCATCGCCACCGTCAGCCCGCCCAGGAGTGCCACGCGGAAGAACGCCGCGATGTTCTCCATCGGCTCGATGAACTGCGGGCGGAAGTCGGGGACGGAGGCCCGCGCGGGGGCGAGCAGCCAGTCGATGACGGTGAAGCCGACCTGCGGGATGAAGAAGGCGATCATGCCCAGCACGACCGAGGCGGCCATCCACATCACGCGGTAGCGAAGCTCGAGCAGGTGCTCGAGCAGCGTCATCTGGCCGCCTTCCTCCTTGGGGGCTTCTGCGCCGGGATCGGCATCGAACAGGCTCGCGACCATCAGGCGTCTGCCCTCCGTTCCTGCGTGGGCGCGGCCGGTTCAGCCGGGCGGACGGGCTCAGCCGGAGGCTCCGGCTCGACCGTCGGTACGGGATTGGCTGACACCTCGGACACGGCCGGCTCCGGCGCCGGCTCGATCACGGCATCGGTCGCGGTGGTCTCGGCGACCGCCGCCCACTCGTCGTTGATGGGCGTGGGCGGCAGCGCCGTCGCGTCGCTCACGGTGGAGGTGGCGTCCTTGGCCGCGGTGTCCAACTCCTTGCGGAGGTCCTGCAACTCACGGATGGGGTTCACGCCGTCGTTGGCGGCGGTGACCTCCTGCTCGATCTCGTCGACGGCTGCCCGGACGTCCTTCATGACGCTGTCCGTGAACGCACGGGCGTTCCGGATCCACTGGGCAAGCTGCCGCGCGACCTCCGGGAACCGCTGGGGCCCCACGACGATCAGGGTGATCAGCATGATCAGCCCGAGTTCCATGACACCGACGCCGAAGAGTTCCATGTTAGTAAATGATACGCCCCGGACGGTGGTTCAGACCGCCGGGGCGCCCGGTGTGTGCGGATGAGGGGACGGGACGCGTCCGTGAGAGACGAGCGACCGCGAGGTTCGCCCGGTTCTGGATGGCCCGGTCGGCGATGACCTAGTCCTCGATCCCGTTGTCGCGCAGGTAGTCGATGGCGTCCTGCACGGTGCGGATCTTCTCGGCGTCGTCGTCCGAGATCTCGAGCTGGCGTCCGTCCTTCGAGAACTCCTCCTCGATCGACATGATGAGCTCGACCAGGTCGAGGGAGTCGGCGTTCAGGTCGTCGACGAACGAGGCGTTCATGGTCACTTCGTCCTCCTCGACACCGAGCTGCTCGGTGATCAGGGAACGGACGCGCTCAAAGGTGGATGCCACGGGTGATCCTCTCAGTCTGCGGACGGTGGTCCGTCTTCGGGTTCAGGCGATTCGCGACGGTCGGCGGCTTCAAGGGCCACCGCGCCGAGCACTCCGTTGATGAAGCGCCCGGACGATTCTGATCCGTAACCCTTGGCAATCTCGACAGCTTCGTTGATGGCTACGCGGAGCGGAGCGCGGCCAGTATCGAAGAGCACTTCGTAGATTGCAAGGCGGAGCACGTTCCGGTCCACCGCGGCCATGTCCTCCAGCGGGAAGGCGGGCGCGTAATGCCGGATCGTGTCGTCGATATCCTCCAGGTAGCGGCCCACGCCGTACACGAGATCCTTCGTGAACTGGCGCGCCTCCGCCGTCAGCGAAGACTCCTCGAGGTGACGGTTGAGCACCTCCGGCACCAGGCGGCCGGTGATGTCGGCCTCAAAGAGCACCTGGAAGGCGGCGATGCGGGAGCGGCGGCGGGACTGGCTGGTCATGGCGGGTGGCATCCGGCTACGCCGTCACCAGGCCGCCATCGACGTTGTACGTCTGGCCGGTGATGTACGCGGCACCGTCTGTGGCGAGGAAGGCGACGATCGGGGAGATCTCCTCCGCTTCGGCGTAGCGGCCCAGCGGGATGCGACCCAGGATGAACTCTTTCTGCTCGTCCGTCAGTCCCGCGGTCATCTCCGTCAGTACGAAGCCCGGGGCGATCGCGTTCACCGTGATCCCGCGCGAGGCGATCTCCAGCGCTAGCGACTTCGTGAAGCCGATGATGCCCGCCTTCGAGGCTGCGTAGTTCGCCTGCCCCGGGTTGCCGGCAACGCCGACGACCGAGGTGATGTTGATGATCCGGCCCCAGCGCGCGCGCAGCATGTCGCGCAGCACGGCCTTCGACATGAGGAACGTCCCGCGCAGGTTCGTCGCGATCACGTCGTCGAACTGCTCCTCGGACATCCGCATGACCAGCGTGTCGGCGGTCATGCCGGCGTTGTTCACCAGGATGTTCACGCCGCCGAAGGCGTCCTTGACCTCGGCCAGCACGCGATCCACGTCTGCGGAGGAGCGCACGTCCAGCTGCGTGACGCGGCACTCCACGCCCAGCGCGCGCACCTCGTCTGCGACGCCGTTCGCCGCGGCCTCGCTGCCGCGGTACGTCAGGAAGACGTTCGCGCCGAGGCGGCCAAGGTCGAGCGCGATCGCACGGCCGATGCCGCGCGCTGCGCCGGTGACCAGCGCGGTCTTGCCGGACAGCGGACCACTCATGCGCGTGCCTCCTCGACGGTGCCGATGTTGCGCGTTTCGAGCGAGCGCTCGATGCGCTTCACCAGGCCGCTCAGGACGCGGCCGGGGCCGAACTCGATCACCTTCGTCACGCCGGCAGCGTGCATCGCGCGGACCGAGTCGACCCACAGCACGGGGCTCGTGATCTGGTCGGTCAACTCCGCGGCGAACTGCGTGCCGCTGGTCAGCGGCTGCGTGGTGACGTTGGAGATGACGGGGACACTGGGGTCACTGAACCCGGCCTTTGCCAGCACGGCGCGCATCCCGTCCGCGGCGCTCTGCATGAGCGGCGTGTGGAACGCCCCCGAGACGGTGAGCGGGATCACCTTGCCACCGCCGGCTACCGCCGCCCCC
>JAQCJS010000066.1 GCA_027592975.1 Chloroflexota bacterium | reverse complement strand
GTCAAAGCCGCGCCCGTGGTGGCTCGGGGGCGAGCCGGTCGTGCCCTTCTTGAACGGGATGTAGGGCACCGCGCCGACGTTGACCACGGCGCGGAGGTTGGCCCGCGACGAGTACGCCTTGTCGCCGGAGACCTCGCGCACGTCGAACGATTCAGCCGTGGTCGCAACCAGCGCGGGCAGTTGGGGGGAGTCGTTGGACTCGGTAGCCGTTGCCTTGATCGCGGTCACGATGTTGGTCGTCACGCCGGTCATGGCGTGTACCTTCACCCACGTCTGCGTGGAGCGTTCCTTGCCCCACTTGTGATCGAACCAGCGGCGGTAGGTCGTGGTGCCGATGCCGGTCGAGTCCACCGCGAAGTCGGACTCGACAGCGGCCAGCGGCTTCGCGCTCTCCTCGATGAGCATCGTCAGCACGTCGGTCATTTCCGGGCTTTCGAGGTAGCGGAGCGCCGAGTTGTACGAGGGCGCGGCGTCCATCAGGCCACGGGCGGCAGCGTCACGGATCATGCTCGTGGCGCGTCGGGCCGAGAGGGTGCTGTAGGTCTTCACGCCGAGGGCGAATACCACGTCGGAGAGGGGAAGCCGGGGACGGCCCATCCGCTGCTCCGGCTGCTCGATGCCGTCGCACAGTTCGCGGAGCAGCGGCAGGAACCGCTCGTGCTCGTGGGTCTGGGCCGCGTTGTATGCCGACCAGTTCTGCGAGTAGGTGACGCGGACGGACTCGGTGACGGTCTCCGTGCCGTCAGCCTCGACCTCGTGTGTCAGAACGTACTCGACAGCGAAGATGTGCTTGCACTTCACGCGGCGGGTCTGGTGGTCAGGGCAGGTGCATCGCTGCTCGGCGAGCGAGACGGCGTAGCGGGCATCGCCGGTCTGCGACGGGACGATCCACTGGCCGTCTTGCTCACGGATGCGGCCTCGCTCGGCCAGTTCAACGCCCCGCTGCTCCCTGTCATTCACGATGTGTCTCCTCGCGCCTTACGCCTTACGCCTTACGCCTTACGTACTACGTTACACGTAAGGCGTTGCGAGGTCAACCTACTACGTGGTACGTTCTACGTATGCCGTCGAGAAAGATCACCGTCACGCAGTACGAGTGCAGCCGATGCGGTCACACATGGGTGCCGCGTAAGGATCAGCCTCCGAAAATCTGCCCGGAGTGCAAGAGCACCAACTGGAACGCGCCGAAGCAGGGGCAGTCGAAATGACGCGCTTTACCAAATCAGCCCAGCCCCCTAGCCTAGCCCGCGAGCCACTCCCCAGAGCGGTGGATGGTTTCTTGGCGAAGTCAACGCGAAGCGCCGCAGCATCGGCGACTCCCTCGCCAGCGCGCGCAACCGGCAACACCAAGCAGCGACTCCGGCTGGCCTCGTTCTTCACGGGGATCGGCGGCTTCGATCTGGGCTTCGAGCAGGCCGGTGCCGACGTTGTCTTTCAGTGCGAGATCGATCCGCACTGCCAGCAGGTACTCAACAAGCACTGGCCCGACGTTCCGCTCCACGACGACATCACGACGCTAGAAGCAGGAGACATCCCCTATGCGGACATCTGGAGTGCGGGCTGGCCGTGCCAAGACCTCAGCAACGCCAACTCGCAGCGCGAAGGCCTCAGCGGTGCCAGAAGCGGTCTCTTTTTCCGATTTATCGAGTTGGCTCGAACGGTTCGACCTCGCTGGATCATCCTGGAAAATGTGCCAGGCCTCCTCTCAGCCGACGGAGGCTCCGCGTTTGAGTCAGTTATCGACCAAATCGAAGAAGTCGGGTATCTGGGGGGGTGGACTACGAGCAACACTCTCGACTTCGGTCTGCCCCAGAACCGAGAACGTGTTGTCCTTGTCGCAAGTCTTGGAACCGACAGTGCCTATAACGTCCTTGCTCACGGCAGCCGCCTGCACGGGGATCATCAGACGCGAGGAGAACAACGGAAGGGAAGTGCCGCCGAGACTGCGGGCGGCGCTGGAGGACACGATCCGGTTGTGGTGCAACGTCGGGGAGGCTTTGGGTACACCAAAGGATCGGATATTTGCCCCACGCTACGCGCCCAAACTGGAAAGCATCAGGGAGGTCACTCTGACCGACCGATACTCTGTGGCGAGGAACTTGACCTGGAACGAATGCGAGCAGTTGATGGGGTTTCCGGCAGGCTGGACGGTCGTAGAGGGCGCTTGATCGGGAACGCCGTCGCGGTGCCGCTGGCCCGCTGGTTTGCAACCCAGATCATGCTCGCGGACGAGGGTCTACTCCCCGCCTGCGACTAGCCCAACAACTGGCCGCATCGCGCATAGACTGGCGCGGTGACACCACAAGAGGCTCGACAGGCACTCCAGACTCCGGGGCGGCGCGCGCTCACCGTCGTACAACGACAGACCGAGTTGGACAAAATCTGCTCGGGCTTCGTCGCCCCCGGCAAGGCACTCAGAGAGATTTACGCCGTCATCTTGGAGCGCCTACTACCACCGGGCTCGGGTATCCCCGGCCCCGTGGTCAGCCGCCAGCAAGTCCGCGATGCGGTCGACCAGATCAAGCCGGGATACAAAGACGTGTTCCGGCGGGTGCGGGAGTTGCAGGGCGAAGAGGGCCTCTACGGCATCATCAAGAACGGTGCCAACTACCAACTCGTGAGTCTGGCGGTCGGTGCGAAGCGTGAGCCGAGGAAGGTACTCAGCGGCGATCTCGCGCTCGCCGTGTCACTTCGTCAGGGCGGTCGCTGCGCCGTCTGCGGAACTCCGATCGGAGCCGAGGGGCCTGCCCGCACCGAACTGGATCACCGCGTCCCGCGCGCACGAGGCGGAGACAACTCCGAGGAGAACCTGCAAGGGCTCTGCACGGCCTGCAACAACGCGAAGTCCACTCAATGCCCGAACTGCACGCTCGATTGCACCACCTGCGGGTGGGCGTTCCCCGAGAAATATCGGCCCGTCAAACTCCGCCCGGACATCCTCCTGCGGCTCAACGCCCGCGCAAAGGATGCTAACCAAGACGTTGACCCGTTCGTAAACTCACTGCTCGACCGAGGTCTGCCGCGCTAGGACTTTTGAGGCAGCGTTCCGACTTATGGGGCAGCCGGTACTTGTGAGGCAAAGCCCCGATCAGGGAAGGGGGGCAGGGGGGATGGGCGACCCCACGCAGGCATCGAAGCGCGCGAACGCCTCGATACCGCAGGCGCCTACGGCGCGCCCGTCTCCACCGGCTCCGCCTCCACGACCTCCGGGACGAGGCCCGGCTCGCGGGCGAAGGTGAATTCGCCCGCGTCCGTCACGTCGACCGTGATCCGGTCGCCCGAGGTGTACCCGCCGGAGAGCATCTGCTTCGCCAGCGGGTTCTCCACCTTGCGCTCGATCAGCCGCCGCAGCGGGCGCGCGCCGAAGTCGGGGTCGTACCCCTCCTTCGCCAGCGCCGCACGAGCCGCGCTCGACACCACCAGGTCGATCCGGCGCTCCGCCAGCCGCTCGCGCACGTCGCTGATCTCCAGGTCGGTGATCTGCAGGATCTCCGGCTCCGTCAGCGGCTCGAAGACGATGATGTCATCCAGCCGGTTCAGGAACTCCGGCCGGAACGCGCGCTTCAGTGACTCCTCGATCGTCTTGCGCTGCTTCTCCGCGTCGCCGTCGTTCGCCACGCGACGGAAGCCGAGGCTCTCCGTGCGCGCGCCGGTGCCCAGGTTGCTGGTCAGCACGATCACCGTGTTGCGGAAGTCCACGGTGCGCCCGTGCGCATCCGTCAGCCGGCCGTCGTCCATCACCTGCAGCAACGTGTTGAACACGTCCGGGTGCGCCTTCTCGATCTCATCGAACAGGATCACGCGGTACGGACGGCGTCGCACCGCCTCAGTCAGCTCACCCGCGTTCTCGTAGCCCACGTAGCCCGGAGGTGCGCCCAGCAGTCGCGAGACGCTGTGCCGCTCCTGGTACTCCGACATGTCCACGCGGATCAGCGCGTCCGGATCGTCGAACAGGTACTCCGCCAGCGACCGTGCGAGGTACGTCTTCCCGACGCCCGTGGGCCCCACGAAGATGAACGAGCCGATCGGCCGGCGCGGATCCTTCAACCCGCTGCGCGCGCGCCGGATCGCGTCCGACAGCGCCTCGATCGCGCGGTCCTGGCCGATGACCTTCTCGTGCAGCACCGCCTCCATCTGGAGCAGCTTCTCGGACTCGCCCTCCAGCATCTTGTCGACGGGAATGCCGGTCATCTGCGCGATCAGCGCGGCGATGTCCGTCTCCGTCACGTCCTCCGACAACCCGTGCGCGCGCTGCCACTCCAGGCGCCGCGCCGCCAGGTCGTCCTGGATCTGCAGCGCCTCCACCTTGATCCGCGCCGCAGCCTCGTAGTGCTGCCGCTCCGCCGCCGCATCGAGACGCGACGACGCAGCGTCCAGCCGCTGCTTCAGATCACGCAGCTCCGGCGACAGGCTCTCCGCCTCGATCACATGGCGCGAGGCGGCCTCGTCGATCAGGTCGATGCCCTTGTCCGGTAGGTTGCGCTCCGGCAAATAGCGCACGCTCAGATGCACCGCCGCCTCCAGCGCCGCGTCCGTGATCTTCACGCCGTGGTGCTGCTCGTACTTCGGGCGGATGCCGCGCAGGATCAGGATCGCATCGTCCTCGGACGGCTCGTCCACGTACACCGGCGAGAATCGACGCTCCAGCGCCGGGTCTGCCTCCACGTGCTTCCGGTACTCGTCCAGCGTGGTCGCGCCGATCACGTGCAACTCGCCGCGCGCCAGCGCCGGCTTCATCATGTTGCTCGCGTCGATCGCGCCGTCCGCGCCGCCCGCGCCCACCACCTGGTGCAACTCGTCGATGAACAGGATGATCTCGCCCGCGGACTGCTTCACCTCGTTCATCACCGCCTGCAGGCGCTCCTCGAACTCCCCGCGGAACTTCGAGCCGGCGAGCAGCGCGCCCATGTCCAGCGCCAGCACGCGCCTGTCCTTCAGTCGATCCGGGACGTCGCCCGCGATGATGCGTTCCGCCAGCCCCTCCACGATCGCCGTCTTGCCCACGCCGGCCTCGCCGATCAGCACCGGGTTGTTCTTCGTGCGGCGGTTCAGCACCTGCATCACCCGCGCCACCTCGACATCGCGGCCGATCACCGGATCGAGCTGCCCCGCCCGCGCGATCTCCGTCAGGTCGCGCGCGTACTTCGCCAGCGATTGGTAGCGCGACTCCGCCGTCGGGCTGTCCACGCGCGCGGATCCGCGCACCTGCTGCAGCGCGCGGTAGATGCGCTCCTTCGTGATCTGGAACTCGCGCATGATCGCCGCCGCCTCGCCATCGGTCGCGTCCGCGATCGCGACCAGCAGGTGCTCCACGCCGACAAACTCGTCCTTCAGCCGCGCCGCCTCGGCGTTCGCGCTCTCCAGCATCTGCACGATGCGCGGCGTGGTGTAGATCTGCACCACCTCCTGCGCCAGCTTCGGGGACTTGTCCAGGCGCGCCTTGATCGCGCGGCCCAGCGCGTCCACGTCCACCCCCATGCGCGTCAGCACCTCTCGCGCGAGCCCATCGCGACGCTGCACCAGCGCGGCGAAGACGTGCTCCACATCCCACTGCGAATGCCGCGCCTCGCGCACCAGCTCCTGCGAGGCCTGCAGCACTTCCTGCGCCTGCTCCGTGAAGCGATCCTGTCGCATCATCGTTGGACTCCTCCTTCGCGATCGCCAGTCGCCTGGGGCCGCCGGCCCTCAAGCGCTGCGAGCGCTTCGTCTCGTTCGTGCCGCGTCTGAGCGAGTTCCTGCTGCAGCGCCTCGATCTGGCGCGAGAGCCGCAGGATCACCTCGACGCCGGCGAGGTTGATGCCCAGGTCGTTCACCAGCCGCACGACCTGCCGCAGCCGCTCCACATCCGCATGTGAGAACAGTCGCGTGTTGCCGGAGGAGCGCGCGGGATTCAGCAGCCCGACGCGCTCGTAGGATCGGATGGTCTGCTGGTGGATGCCGACCATCCGGGACACCACGGAGATCTGGAACACCGGCTCGTGCTGCGGCACGCTGTGCCCGCCGCCCATCGCCTGGTGGTTCATGCGCCGCTCGCCTCGGCCGCCTCGGCGCGCCTGGTCGAGGTCGACTCGCGGAGCTGCTCGAACAGCCGCCGCTGCTCGTCCGTCATCGGATCGGGGAGCACCAGCCGCACCTTCGCGAACAGGTCGCCGAACCCGCCGCCGGTGCGAGGCATCCCCTGGCCCGCCAGCCGGAACACCTTGCCGCCCTGCGTCCCCGCGGGCACGCGCAGCGCCAGCGTTTTCCCCTTCAGCGTCGGCACCGTCGCCTCGCCGCCCAGCGCGGCGTCTGCGACGGGGACGTCCATGTCCACGTACAGGTCGTCGCCGCGCCGCTCGAAGCGCTCGTCCAGTGACACGCTCACATGCAGG
>JAQCJS010000065.1 GCA_027592975.1 Chloroflexota bacterium | reverse complement strand
GAGGGCCGTGCGGAAGGCCGCGACGAGCATGGCGACCGCAATGATCGTGGCCCCCGCGAGGATCGCGAGGACCGTGGGGGACGTGGCAGCCGCAACGGACGCAGCGAAGACCGTGGCCCCCGCCCGGAGCGCCAGCGCGGCTACAGCGTGCCCGTGGCCGAGGAGATCCGCATCCCGGACGCGCCCGACGACGTCCCCGACCGGCCTTCCGCCGAGTACGCGGACGAACTGGACCTGGCGGGAAGCACCCTGCGTGACCTGCTGAACCTGCTGGGCCTCACCCACACTGAAATCAGCGCGCGCGACCCGGAGACCCCGGGCGACGGGCTGGGCCTGGTGGCGCAGGTTCTCGACCTCTACGGCGAGGACGACGGGACCTCCGATGAGCTGGGGCTCCTGATCGGACGCCGCGGCGAGACTGTCGCGTCGCTCCAGTACCTCGTCAACACGATCGTGGGCCGCACGGGGGAGGACGCCCCCGTCTACGGCATCGACATCGAGGGCTACCGCCGGCGACGCGAGCAGACGCTGGTGGATCTCGCCCGCGAGATCGCGCACGAGGTTCGCGAGACCGGCGACGTGATCACGCTGGAGCCGATGCCCGCCTCCGAGCGGCGCATCGTTCACCTCGTCCTCGAGCAGGAGCCGGGCGTGCGCACCGAGAGCGTGGGCTCCGGCGACCGCCGCCAGGTTGAGGTGTTGCCCGCAGACGAGTAGCACGCGACAGGACAGGATCGTTCCCGGGCGACTGGCTCTCGTCAGCGTCCGGGAACGCCTCAGAATGACCGAGAACGCCCTCCAGTCCGATCCAGTGCTCATCGTCGGCGCGGTGACCTGGGACGTGGTGGACGGGCAGCGTCTGCCCGGCGGAGCGGCGACCTATGCCGCCCGCGCCGCCGCCGCCCTGGGCGTCCGCGCCTACATCCTGCTGGCCGCGGGCGAGGACGCCGACCTCGCCGCGTTCGCAGGACACGAGGTTGCCGTGGTGCCCGTGGAACAGACCATGATGCTGGAGCACCGCTTCCGGGACGGCGCGCGGCACCAGCGTGTCCTGGCCCGCTCGCACCGCGTCCTCCGCCCGGCCGATCGACCGGCCTCCTGGCCCGCACCTCGCACCGTCGTGCTCGGCACGCTGCTCCCGGGCGACATCGACGTCCCCGCGTTCTGCGACCTCCAGGCCGAGGAGACGATGGTGATCGCGCAGGGCCTGCAGCGCTTTGTGGCGCCCTGCGGCGAGATCGACGACCTCGACGATCCGTCCGTCGCGCTGTTGGATGCCGCACGCCCGCACGTGACGATCTGCCTCTCCTCCGAGGAGACGGATCGCTGGGACGCCCGCCACCCTGGAGCGCTGGGCGACCTCCTCGGCCTGACGCGACGCATCGTGCGGACGCTGGGCGCGGACGGCGCGGATATCCAGACACGCGATGGTGACGCGGATCGCACGCTGCACGTCCCCGCGCTCCCGGCGGAGGTCATCGACACGACCGGGGCGGGCGACGTGTTCGCGACGGCCCTTATACTCGCGATGCGTGCGGGGGATCAGGTCGCCGGGCGGCTCGCTGCCGCCTGCGCTGCGGCCTGCGTGGAGCGTCGAGGCCCGGCGCCCCTTCCTGCGCGCACAGAGCTACTCAGTCGCGCGGGCCTGGTGCCCGCCGACCTTCCGGGCGCACAGGGGGATCGATCGTGACCGTCGTGATCGCGCTGGCGAACCAGAAGGGCGGCGTCGGCAAGACGACGACCACCGTGTCGCTCGCTGCCGCGCTCGCGCACCGCTCGCTCCGCGTGCTGATCGTGGACGCCGACCCGCAGGCCAACGCCACCTCCGCCGTCGGCGCGACGAAGGACGATGAGGGCGGCCTGTACGAGGCGCTCGTCGATGAGCGCCCCCTGGCCGACGCCGTCCGCGCCACCGACATCGAAGGGCTCTCGATCTTGCCGACGACGCCTGCGCTCGCCGGTGCCGAGGTGGAGCTGGTCTCCGTCATGGCGCGCGAGTTCCGCATGAAGCGCGCGCTGGACGCGCTCCGGCCGATGTTCGATGTGATCCTGGTGGACTGCCCGCCGTCGCTCGGCCTCCTCACGGTGAACGCGCTCGCCGCCTGCGACGAGGTGATCATCCCGGTGCAGTGCGAATACTTCGCGCTGGAGGGGCTGAGCCACCTGTCGCACACCATCGAGCTGGTGCAGCGGAACCTCAACCCCCGCTTGGTGATCCGGGGCGTCGTGCTGACGATGTTCGATGCGCGCACGAACCTGGCGCGCGAGGTGGAGAGCGAGGTGCGCTCGCACTTCCCGAACACGTTCCGCGCGGTGATCCCTCGTTCCGTCCGGCTGGCGGAGGCCCCCAGCCACGGCGAACCGATCACCGTCTTCGATCCCGGCAGCAGCGGCGCGCGCGCCTACACGGACCTCGCCGGCGAGTTGATCGATGCACTCCGTGCGCGGGACCTCATCCCCGCCGCACCCGGCGCACCCGCCGCGCCCGCGGCGCCGGCCGTGAGCGCAACACTCCCGGCGATCGTCGCCACCACACCGACCGCCGTCGCCGCGATCCCGAGCACGCCGCACGAGGTCGCCACGATCCCCACCACCTCGCACGACATCGCCCCGTACCAGCCCACCCCGCGCGACCTCGCACCGCTGGACCTCACGCCGGAGGTGAATGGGCACCGGACGCCGCGCGATGCGGGCAGCCTGACGGAGCACATCGCAGACCACGGCCTCGCAGACCACAGCACGGAGCAGACGCATGGCGCGTAAGGGTGGCCTGGGCCGCGGGCTGTCGGCGCTGATCCCGGAGTCCGAACAGGCCCCGCGTGACGAGCGCGTGCCCTCTTCCGAGGTGCCGATCGCGGACATCGTCCCCAACCCGCAGCAGCCGCGCACGGTCATGAACCCGGAGCTGCTGGCGGAGCTGTCCGAGTCCATCAAGATGTACGGCATCATCCAGCCGCTCCTCGTCACCGAGGAAGTCGGCGTGGACGGGCGCACCGTCTACCAGCTGATCGCCGGTGAGCGCCGCCTGCGCGCGGCGAAGGCCGCGGGGCTGGAGCGCGTCCCGGTCACGATCCGCCAGACCACGCCGCAGGAGCTCCTCGAGATCGCGATCGTCGAGAACGTCCAGCGCGCGGATCTGAACCCGATCGAAGAGGCGGTCGTCTACCAGCGCCTGATGGAGGAGTTCGGCCTCACACAGCGCGAGGTCGCGGAGCGCGTGGGCAAGTCACGCACCGCCGTCGCCAACACCCTGCGCCTGACGGAACTGCCCGCGGATGTCCGCGCCTCCATCACCAACGGCGAGATCAGCGAGGGCCACGGCCGCGCGCTCCTGGGCCTGCCGACGGAGGGCGAGCGCCTCGCCGCGTGGCAGGCCGTGGTGAAGCACGGCTTGAGCGTGCGCGAGACGGAGCGCATGGTACGCGAAGGCGTGAAGCCGAAGCGGCAGGTCACCCCGGCGATCCCGGAGCGCGGCGCCGCTGCGGTGACCGCCGGCTTCGAGTCGGCGCTGCAGCGCACGCTCGGCACCAAGGTCGCGTTGAAGCGCACTCAGAAGGGGCGCGGCACGCTGACCATCCACTTCTACAGCGACGAGGAGCTGACCGGCGTCCTCGAGCGGATTCTCGGAGAGGACCAACTGTGACCAACGGTACGAGCGTCGCGGACCGCCTGAAGGAACTCGGGATCGACCTGCCCCCCGTGCCGCAGCCACTGGCGATCTACGGCCCCGCGGTGCGCTCCGGGAACTACGTCTACATCTCCGGCCAGCTCCCCACCGTGGACGGCAAGATGATCACCACGGGCCGCCTCGGCGCCGGCGTGAGCATCGAGGACGCGAAGGCCGCCGCGCGCGTCGCCGCGATCAACGCGCTCGCCGCCGCCAACACGCTGCTCGGCAGCCTGGAGGGGTGCCGCGTGATCCGCACCGTGGGCATGGTCGCCTGCGCGCCGGAGTTCACCGACCACCCGCAGGTGGTGAACGGCGCGTCCGAGGTGCTGCGTGACGTCTTCGGCGAGGAGCGCGGCATCGGCGTGCGCCTCGCCTACGGCATCGCCTCGCTCCCGCTGAACTCGCCGGTCGAGGTGGAGCTGCTGCTGGAGGTGGAGTAGATGCCCGGGCAGGGAAGCCGCATCGACTTCGTCACCGGCGCGCCGGAGAAGTACGCCCACCTGGTGGACGCGCTCTCCACGATCCCGGGCAAGGTACGCGCCGCGGTAGCGGGCGCGTCGTACGCCGCGCTGCGGCAGGAGCCGGCGGACGGCGGCTGGTCAGCCGTGCGTAACCTCGCCCACCTCGCCTACATCGCGGAGGCGAACGACGTCTTCCTGCACCAGATCGCGAAGATGACCAGCCCCGCCCGCAAGGACTTCCCGGTCGGCGTGATCGCGGAGGACCTCGAAGCGCTGCCCGTGTCGACGCTGCTCCAGCGCATCGACGACGCCTTCGGGCGCACGGTGGAACTGCTGGGCCACACCCCGGACGCCGCCTGGGGCCGCCCCGGCGAGGTGCGCGGCATGCGCCGCTCCCTCCGCCAGATGGCCGTCGCCCACATCGACCACTTCGAGGAGCACATCGTCACCCTCGCCGCGCTCGCGGGGGCGAAGGCGGGGGCTGGTCGCTAGCTAAGCACGCCGTGGTCACGAAGCCCGGTGAACAACTGCGCGACCGTGTCGTGGCGGTAGTCGATCAACTCAGCCGTCCAGCCACGATCCTGCGCGGCGACGACGTTCTCCTCGCGGTCGTCGAAGAACAAGATCTTCTCAGGCTGTCGGCCCGTGCCGTCCTCCAGCGCCGCATAGATGCGGGGATCGGGCTTCGTCGCGCCGATGAGGTGACTCGCGAACCGGTAGCGGGCCCGAAGCAGCGTTGGAAACGCCGTGCCCCGCAGGTCGATCGGTAAGAGGTGCAGCCACTCCGCTTCGTGAACGTTGGACAACAGCGCCGAGTCGATCGGGACCGCATCCAACGCATCAAACAACGTGACGATACCCGGGTACTCCGCCGCGAGGCCTGACCGCGCGATGCGCGTCGCATCGCACGCGTTGAACCGCCCCACCGACGCATCGGCAAACAGTCCCGCGTAGGTCGCGGCGTCGACCGCGCCGACGTTCGGTCGAGGCAACTGCGCAAGCCGTGACTCGAACTCAACCACCCAAGCGGGGTCGACGCTGAACCCGGCCAGCGCGATGTCATCCGCGAGCGTGCGCCCGGCCTCGACAAGCACGCTGCCGACATCGAACACCACGAGGTCAAATCGGCGGTTCATGCCCGGCCTCCTCGACGTTACGGCGTGCCGCCGGTCTCCAGCGGCAGGTCGGAGCGCACGGCCCACTCCGCCCAGGAGCCGTCGTAGTTGCGGGCGTTCGTCCAGCCGAGCAACTCGTACATCGCGAACCACGAGGCGGCCGAGCGGATGCCGCCGCCGCAGTACGGGTACACCGGCTTCGACCCATCGATGCCGGCGGCCGCGTAGAGCGAGCGCATCTGGTCCAGCGGTAGGAAGCGCCCGTACGCGTCCATCAGCAACTCCCAGTTGAGGTGCGAGGCGCGCGGGATGCGGCCCACCCGCGCCGCGGCGTGCGCGCCCGGCTCCCCCACGTACTCGCCGTCCGTGCGGCAGTCGAGGATGCGCGCGCCGTCATCGCCGTTCGCGACGGCGAGCACCTCGTCCACCATGGAGACCACGCTCGCGTCGCCCTCGGACAGGCGGCAGGTGGTGGCGGGGCGCGCCGGGGAGTCCTCGGTCGTCGTCGAGAAACCATCGTGCACAATCGCGGCGACGGAGCGGTCGGCCACGCGCAACTTCGGGAAGCCGAAGTAGCGCAGCACCCAGTAGGCGCGGTACGGCCACATCGACTTGCCGGAGGCGACGCAGACGATCGTCTTCGTCTCGTCGATCCCGAGGCGGCCGAGGGTCGCCTCCTGCTCCTCGCGCGAGGGAACCAGCGCGCGGACGCCGTTCCGCGTCACGGTGAAGTCGCCGTAGCCGTCCGCCCACACCGCGCCGGTCAGGTGGCCGCCCTCGAACTCCGCGCGCGCGCCACCGACGTGCACGAAGACGACCCCGGGGTCATCGAGGTGCGCGCGCACCCACTCGATATCGACAGTGGCCTCGGGGTTCGCTGCGGGCATGGGCGTGTTCCTCCTGCGGTGGGCGTGGACGGGACGGGAGGACATTGTCGCCCACCCCTGCCCCTCCCGCATGGCGGGAGGGGTTCTGAATGCAGAAAGAGGTGGGGGCTCCGCCCCCTACGCCCCCGGGAGCCGGGACGCCGGTGTGACTCGACGCGGATCGGACAGTCGCGATCGCCCACCCCTGCCCAGCCCGCATGGCCGGAGGGGTTCTGAATGCAGAAAGAGGTGGGGGCTCCGCCCCCTACGCCCCC
>JAQCJS010000064.1 GCA_027592975.1 Chloroflexota bacterium | reverse complement strand
GGCCTGATCCGCGATGGCGCGGGTGATGGCCTGCCGGATCCACCACGTGGCGTACGTGGAGAACTTGAAGCCCTTGCGGTAGTCGAACTTCTCCACCGCGCGGATCAGGCCGATGTTGCCTTCCTGGATCAGATCCAGCAGCGACATGCCGCGGCCGATGTACTTCTTCGCGACCGACACGACGAGGCGCAGGTTCGCCTCCGTCAGCTGCCGCTCAGAGCGGCGGCCGTCGAAGATCAGCTTCTCGAAGTAGTACTGCAGGCCGCCGCCGTGCTTCTCCTGCAGCTTCTCCGCCAGGTTGCGCGGGGGCGGGAAGACCTTGCTCTCCGTGCCGGCGACGTCCGCGGCCCAGCGCACGTGCTCCGGGCGCATGGTGTGGGTGATGATCGAGTGGCGGATGAGCGCCGCGTGTGCGCGTTCGTCGTCCCACTTCATCTCCTTGCCCAGCGCCTTGTGCGCGCCCTCGTCCAGGGCGCCGTCCAGCGTGCGCCGGAACATTGGGTCCGCGATGCGCTCCGAGACCGACTGACGCGGCAGGTCGAGGTGGCGCGAGACGGCCTGGTAGATCGGGCGCTCCTGGTGGAACTGCCGCAGCAGCTCCACGAAGACCTCGCCCCAGGTCGGCTCCTCGCCGTTCTCCTCGCGGTAGTCCTCCAGGATCTGCTCGACGTGCAGCCACTCCTCGATGGCGCGGGAGAGGCGCTTCTCGTCGTCCGCTGTGAGCAGCGAGACCTTGCCGATCTCGCGCAGGTACATGCGCACCGGGTCGTCGATGCCCGCGACCTCGTCCACAATGCGGCGGGCAGCGTCCACCACGCCGCCCGCCTCGCGGCCCGCGATCGGGTCGATGCGGACGGTGATGCCGTTCTCGGACAGCTGCGAGATGACCGAGGAGAGCTTCTCCGCGCTGACCTCCGCGTCCGGGATCGCCTCCAGCACGTCCTCCGCGCTGACCGAGCCGGATCGGCGTCCCTTGTTCAGGAGCGCCTCCAGGCCGGCATCCGCGATGCTGGTGTCTTCAAAGGCCTGTGTCATGCGATTCCCCTCTCACCCGAGTCGTCAGGACTGCTTCTCGGCTTCTGCCAACAGTTCCCGCGCTCTCTTCGTCATGTCCACGAATGCGGCGGATGTCTCGACCGCGTCGCTCGTTAGTTCTCCGGGCAAGGCACCACGGAGAACAATCCTCGCCGCTACCTCCGCAGTGATCTGTCCAGCCCGGCGTAATCCATCTGTTTCGCGCGAAGAGACGTTCATCGCCTCCCGCGAGCGCGCTTTTGCCCGCCCCAAACGCAGATTGCGGCTAATAGACTCGACAGCCTTCGGGGGATGTCCCGCTGGCAATTCGACGAATCGAAGTGCAGCGATCTCGTCGACTCGCTCGCGTATGGCATCGAGCAACTCGTCCCGGCGTTCCTCCAGATCAGAATCTGACCGCCATGCCTCGAACAGTGCACGGTTCACGGAATCCTCGAAAATGGCAGCGTCTAACTGGAGCCCGGCTCCTCGCGCCGTCGGCTCGCGAAGAAGAAGTTGCAGCAACTGCGTCTCGCCGTCCGGCGGGGCGGCGGGCTGCTTCTTTGCCGCGGCCACCTCGCGTGGCGTCGCGACCGGCCGCGGCCGCCCGCCCGCCGACTCCCGAGAGCGTTGCGCCAGCAGTGTCAGCACGGTGCGCTCGTCCACCTGCCCGATGCGGGCGAGTCTCTGGACATAATGTGCGCGTACCACCGGATCCGCCATCGCCGCGATGGTGGGGAGGAGCGCCTCCACTGCGCGGGAGCGGGAGCGTGGGTCGGCGGCGTCCGTCGCCTTCGTGACCGCGGCGAACAGGTGATCGGTGACCGGGAGTGCCTCGCGGATCAGCGCGCGCAGCGCCTCCGGGTCGCGTCGGACCAGCGAGTCCGGGTCGTCGCCGGCGGGGAGCGAGGTGACGCGGATGTCGGCCTGCAGCACGTCCTGGTAAGTCACCAGCCCGCGCCAGTCGATCGTCGCTACTGTGGTGTGATCGGCCACCCCCGCCGCCACCTCCACGCCGCGCAGGGCAGCCTCCGAGCCGGCGTTGTCCGCGTCCAGCGCGAGCACGACGTTCTGCGTGTAGCGCTTGAGCAGCGTCATCTGCTTCTCGGTGATCGACGTGCCGTTGGAGGCGACCACGTTGTCGATGCCGAACTGGTGCGCGGCGATCACGTCCATGTAGCCCTCGACCACGACCGCCTGGTCGGCGCGGCGGATTGGCTCCGCGGCGCGATCCAGGCCGTACAGGTTCCCGCTCTTGTTGAAGAGCGGGGTCTGCGGCGTGTTCAGGTACTTCGGCTCGTCGTCCGGGCGCATCGCACGCGCGCCGAAGCCGATCAGGCGGCGGCGCGCGTCCCGAGTCGGGAAGATCAGCCGGTCGCGGAAGCGGTCGTAGAGGCCCCCCCGGCGGGAGCCGGTTCCCGAGGAGGCAGAGTCGCCTTCGAGCGCGAGACCGGCCTCCACGAGGTCGGCGGCCGTGAAGCCGCGCGCCAGCAGGTGATCCGCCAGCCCGTTCCATCCGGCAGGGGCGTAGCCAAGCTGCCACGTGGCAATGGTCGCGTCGTCCAGTCCGCGTCGCGTCGCGTACTCCCGGGCGTCTGCGCCGTCCGGGCCGGCGAACGCGGCCTGGAAGAACACCGCCGCCGCCTCGTTCGCGGCGAGGAGACGGGCGTGCTGCTCCCGCTCCTCGGCCTCCCGGGGGCTGGGCGGGCGCAGTTCGACTCCCGCGCGCTCGGCGCAGAGGCGGAGCGCCTCCTTGAAGTCCAGGCCCTCCTTGCGGCGGACGAACTCGATCACGTCGCCGCCGGTGGAGCACGCGCCGAAGCAGTGCCACGTCCCGCGCTCCGGGTCGACGTTGAAGGAGGGCGTCTTCTCAGAGTGGAACGGGCAACGCGCCTTCCACGTCCGCCCCGCCTTCTTCAGGTCGGGCGCGTACGCGCGTACGGTCTCGACGATGTCGAGACGGGCCTTCACGTCATCAATCGTGCTCATCTATTGAGTTAGACACCGCCGTCCCCCATTGGTTACGCGAAAACGGCGTCCATGGATGGACTTTTCCGGGATTTCCACCCACGCGTCGGTACGGAGACGGCCCGCGAGGCCTCGCTAGCGCGGTGCCATGGGGAAGATCGGTGGCGACGGGGTCGGTGGGCGGCTGCGGATCCGCTCCGCCAGGCTCGCCTCGCGCTCGACGATGCCGTCCACCAGCGCCTTCGCCGAGGAGGTGTCCGCCGCCTCGTCCTCGAGGTAGCGCCGGCTGCGGTAGCTTGCCCCGGCGAGGGCGTGGACGACCTGCGGCGGCAGCGGTCGCCCGGGTGCCGGCGGCACCGGCGTCTCGCCCCGCACCTCGGCGTTGTCGCGCCGCTCGGTCTCGGCGAGCGCGGCCAGCGCCTGCACCACCGTCTGCCCACCACCGAGGTCGGCGCTGAAGTCGTGCTCGGTGAGCCCCTCCAGCGCGGCGAGGAGAGTCGCCCGCGACTCCGCCAGGCGGGTGCGGAGGGCTTCGCGGAGCGCGGCGTCGAGCATCGTGCCCCCCTCGGCTAGCGCGGGTAGATGTCGTCCGCGAGGACGTCGTCGTGGATGGCGTCAGTGGAGAGGCGCACGGAGATGCGGGTCAGGTCGACCCGCTTCAGGTCGGGAAGTGGGATGTCCAGGGTCTTGCCTGCCTCGATCGTCACTTCGCGCGAGTCCCGGCCGAGGAGCGTGGTGCTGGGCAGCGGCTCGCGCACGGTGAGGGTCAGCGTCCCGCGCACCGGGATCGGGCTGTCGTTCCGCACGGTCACGACCAGGTGCTGGTCGTCCCCCGCAGCGAACGCCTGCGTGATGCCCAGGTTATTCGGCTGGTCCGGCTCGATGATCCCCGTCCAGCTGTTGTTGTCGGTCTTCGCCTCGCGCTCGGCCGGTTCCGTCTGCACGCGGAGCGTGATGCGGGCGCGCCGCTGGACGTACTCGCTCGGGACGACCACCTCCACGCGCTCCTTCGCCCGCAGCGGCTCGCCCGCCTTCGTGTCGATGAGCACCGGGGCGCCGTCGTTCACGCCGATCAGGATCGGCGTGGGCAGATCGCCGGGCCCGTCGTTCACCACGGCGGCGACCAGCCGGTTGCTGCGACTGGCGGCAGCCTCGATGCGCAGGTCGGGCAGGTCCGGCGGGCGCTGTGCGGCCGTGGGCGTGGGGGGGCCTCCGTTGCGCGCGTCCGCGATCACCACCAGGCGGCTGGCGTCGCGGATGCCCTCCACCGCGTCGGCCGGCACCCAGCCGACGACATCGGTCGCGCTGGTGGGGCTCACCACCAGCCAGCTGGCGTCCACGGAGCGGCCGAGCGCATTGACGCTGGTTCCCGCAGGGAGCCGGGTGACGATCGCCGTATCGGGCGCGGGGCCGACACGCAGTTCTACAGCCCGGCGCAGCGAGACGGCGATCGAGGCGGGAGTGCTGCTGCTGCCGGCGGGGAGCGGGTCCACGCCGCTGCGCCGCGCCAGCAGAACTGCTGCGGTCGCCGTGACCGTCACGATCACCACCACAGCGATCACCACCCCCATGATCCGGAACACGCGCCGGTCGGTGCCGGGGGATGGGTCGATCACGCGCAGAACTCCGGGCGGGCCAGCCCGTCCGCCGTCCTCGATGCCTGAGCGGTCGTCAATCTCATGGGGGCATTCTGCGCGACGAGCGTGCTCACGTCTGCCCCCGGGCGGTTCAACCGACCGCCGGCCCGGCGACCAGTCCGAGGGCGCGCGCGCGCTTCAGCGCGTAGCCGTCCGCGGCGCGCCGCCACGCCGGGTCGTCCGCCAGGGAGAAGCCGGGGATCCGCTCCGGGTGGGCGAGGTAGTAGTGGAACAGGGCCTCCACCACCTCCTGCCCGCGGCGCGCCTCGCGGAGCGTGGACTCGTCCAGGTAGACGCGCTGGAACATGAACTCGCGCAGGGTGTCCGTCGCCTCCAGCACGCGCTCACCGAGCTGGATCGTCGGGCGGTTGGTCTCGAACGTCTCCGCGGAGGCGAGCACGCAGTCCGTCACCAGCGTCTCGATGCGCCGGGAGTGCGAATCGCCCAGGACCTCGTGCACCTGCTTTGGCAGCACAGCCTCGGAGACGAGGCCGGCGCGGATCGCGTCCTGGATGTCGTGGTTGAGGTAAGCGATGGAGTCGGCGAGTTTCACGATCTGCCCCTCCAGCGTGCTGGAGAAGCCCCACGCCTCCGCCGCGACGGACTCCCGGGTCTTGGAGTGCTTCAGGATGCCCTCGCGCGTCTCCGTCGTCAGGTTCAGGCCGCGCCCGCCGTGCTCGAGGAACTCCACGATCCGCAGGGACTGCTCGTTGTGGCGGAACCCCTCCGGCAGCAGCGCGGCCAGCGTCTCCTCGCCTGCATGTCCGAACGGGGTGTGACCAAGGTCGTGTCCCCACGCGATCGCCTCGGTCAGGTCCTCGTTCAGGTTGAGCGCCCGCGCGATCGTGCGAGCGACCTGCTGCACCTCGATCGTGTGGGTCATGCGGGTGACCACGTGGTCGGAGTCCGGATGGACGAAGACCTGGGTCTTGTGCTTCAGGCGGCGGAAGGCACGCGTGTGGATGATGCGGTCGCGATCCACCTGGAAGGCCAGCCGAAGCGTGTCCGGCTCCTCCGGGCGCGACCGTCCGGCCGAGGTGGCCTCGCGAGCGGCCAGAGGCGAGAGGGCGGCCTCATGCGCCTCAAGGGGGGCACGGAAGCGGGCAAGCTGGTCTCGGAGGGCCATGGCCATACGCCCAGTGTGCGCCCTCGTGCGGCGGCGGGCCACCGGGCGCGCGGACAGCCGGTGCAACGGGGTCGATAGGTGGGCGGCTGGGGCAGAACGGAAATCGCTCGTATACTTGCGCGGTTGGCGCACCCGCGGGCGGGGGGTCCCCTGCGGGGAGCGTGCGCGAGTTCCCCACGGCCAGGCTGGTCACCGATCGGCGTTGCAGGACGCCGACGGCTGCGGCTTTGGCCCCGGAATGGAAGGTACGCCATGACCACAGCCTCGAAGACCGCAGCCGGCCAGCCGTTCACTGACGGCATGGTTCACTTCTTCGGCGACGGCGGTGGTCACAACTCCCGGGCGCTGCGCGACCTGCTGGGCGGCAAGGGCGCGGGCCTCGCCGAGATGAGCAGCCTCGGCATCCGCGTCCCGCCCGGCTTCACCATCACGACCGAGGTGTGCAACGCCTTCTACGCGCTCGGCCGGAAGTTCCCGGACGGCCTGGCCGCGCAGGTGGATGCCAACCTGAAGCTGGTCGAGGAGCGCGTCGGCACGAAGTTCGGCGACCCGTCCAACCCGCTGCTCCTGTCCGTCCGCTCGGGCGCGCGCGTCTCCATGCCCGGCATGATGGACACGATCCTCAACCTCGGCCTGAACGACGCCACCGCGGAGGGCCTAGCCGCCCGCTCCGGCAACGCGCGCTTCGCCTA
>JAQCJS010000063.1 GCA_027592975.1 Chloroflexota bacterium | reverse complement strand
CGGCCCGGTCTGCCCGGCGATCGGCTGGCTCACCATCACGATCCGAGGGTTCACCGCGGACAGCGCCTCGTAGTCCAGTCCCGCGCGCGTCAGCGCGCCCGGCGTCATGTTCTCGATCACCACGTCCGCGGTCGCCACTAGCCGGCGCACCACCTCGGCACCCTCCGGCTTCGTGATGTCGAGGGTGATCGAGCGCTTGCCGCGGTTCACGTTGTGGAACATCGGGTTCTGCTCGGGGTCGGGCACGTCGCCGATGATCGGGCGGCCCTGCCGCGCGGGGTCGATGCGCTGCGAGGACTCGATCTTGATGACGTCCGCGCCCCAGTCCGCCAGCACGTGCCCGGTGACGCCGCCGGCCCACACCCAGCCCATGTCCACGACTCGGATGTCCGAGAGCAGCGCGCCCGTCGAGGGGTTCGTCATCTAGATCACCCCCGCCTGCTGCAGCGCCACCAGGTCGCGCGCGCTCACGCGCAGGTGATCGCCGTACACCTCGTCATTGTGCTCGCCGAGCGTTGGCGCAGGCCGCCACGCCCCCAGCGGTTCGTTGCGCAGGTGGTAGGGTGGCCCGGGCACATCGAACTGACCGATGCCGGGCTGGTCGGCCGGGAGGAAGAAGCCGCGCGCGCGGAGCTGCGGGTCGTTGAACACGTCGCGGTAGTCCTTCACCGGCGTGAAGGGGAGGCCGCCCGTGTAGAAGATGTCCTGCAGCTGGTTCTTGGTGCGCGCGGACAGCCACGGCTGGATCAGCGCGTCCAACTCCTCGTGGTACTTCTGGTTCATCACCAGCCGGTTCTGGAAGCGCGCGTCCTTCGTCCACTCCGGGTTGCCGAGGATGTCGACGAAGCGCGTCCACTCGATCTTTTGCATCGCGATCAGCCGGATGTAGCCGTCCGCGCAGGGCAGGATGGCGTAGGGGTACGGATTGCCGGCGCTGCGACGACCCTGCCGGATGGTGCGGCGACCGCTGAAGATCCACTGCAGCACCGCCATGCCCGTCTGGAACGTCATCCACGCGTTCGCGCCGGAGAGGTCGATCCACTCACCGCGGGCCTCGGCGGGTTCGCCAGCGGCCTCGGCACGGTCGCGGCCAGCGAGCGCGAGCATCACGCTCAGGCCGCCGACCACGCCGGTGAAGAAGTCCTCCTGGAAGTCGGGCGGCGGTAGCGGCGGCCGGCCCGCCTCGCCGGTGGTGAGGACGAGGCCGCTCATCGCGGCAACGTTCAGGCCGTACCCCCGGTGCGAGGCGTATGGGCCGACGTGCCCGAACGGCGTGATCGACAGGTGGATGATGCCCGGGTTCGCCCGCCGTACCGCCTCCGGCGCGAGGCCGAGGCGCGCGGAGTCCTGCGGGGCGACGTTCTCTACCAGCACATCGGCGTCTGCGATCAGCCGCGCGAACAGCGCCCGCCCGGTCGCGGACTCGAGGTCGAGCGTGACGCCGCGCTTCTTCGCGTTCAGGTAGACGAACAGGCCGCTGTGCTCCGGGTGCGGCTGATCCTGCGGGAACGGGCCGACCACGCGGCTCCGGTCGCCCGTGCGGGGGATCTCGACCTTCAGCACCGTGGCACCCAGGTCCGCGAGGATCTTCGCGGTGAACGGCGCGGTGACCAGGTCGCCGACCTCCACGACACGCAGGCCCGTGAGCGGGCCGGGGTGTGTCTGGGCGGTGGGGCCGGAGGTGGCGGCGGTCATGGCTGGCAGCCTCTGGACGGGCGCGGCTTCGGTGCCGGTTGTAGGAGTTGGCGGGGTGTGTTCGCCAGTAAAGCACTGTTTGACAGGCTCTGCGCATCGCGTTAGACCGGCTCTATTCGTCCGCCCTGGAGGCTCGCATGACTCAGCAGGATCAAACCGCTCCGGTGGTGAAGGAGCAGGAGTACGGCACGTACGCCTCGGGCGAGGCGGAGCGCGAGATCACGGACGAGATGATCGCACTCGCCAAGAGCCGCGTCGGCGCGGAGCGCGCCATCCGCCGCAACAAGTGGAACACCGAGGCAACCCGCGACGCGATCCGCCACTACGCGGAGTCGCTGGGCATGGACAACCCGCTCTACTCCGACCCCGACTACGCGAAGACCACCCGCTGGCGCGGCATCATCGGCTCGCCCACCTTCTTCGAGACGGTCGGCGTGCCCGAGCAGCGCGAGTGGACGGCCGAGGAGATCGAGCGCTCGCGCGACGCGCTCTCCGGCATCCACACGTGGTACGCGGGGACGCACACGCAGTTCCTGCTGCCGGTTCACCCGGGCGACGTGCTGACGCCGCGCTCTTTCCTCGGCGACATCATCGAGAAGCGGAGCCAGTTCACCGGCCGCACGGTCCTCCAGTACCAGTGCGAGGAGGTCTGGAACCAGCGCGGCGAGCTGGTGATCCGTCGTACGAACTCCAGCATCCGTGGCGGCCGCCAGAAGGAGTGGGGCGAGCGCGAGAAGTACGCCGCCATCGAGCCCCAGACCTACACGCCCGAGGACATCGAGCGGATTGACGCGGACTACGAGCGGATGGAGATCCGCGGCGCGAACCCTCGCTACTACGAGGACGTGAACGTGGGGGACGATCTAACGCCCACGGTGTACGGCCCGCTGACCGTCACAGACATGCTCACGTTCGCCTCCGGCCTGGGTCTGCAGATGCGCGGGTCGCTCTCCTTCAAGCTGGCGCACGACCAGCGCAAGAAGATCCCGCGCGCCTACCTGATCAACAGCGCGGGCATCCCTGACCCGATCGAGGCGGTGCACTGGGACAACGGCATCGCCCAGCGCACGGGCAATCCCGTCGCGTACGACTACGGCTCCCAGCGCATTGCCTTCGCCACGCACGTCCTCACCAACTGGATGGGTGACGCCGGCTGGCTGCGCATGATCGACAACCAGATCCGGCGCTTCGTCTACATCGGCGACACGGAGTGGGCGAAGGGCCGCGTCACCGGCAAGCGACAGGAGCACGGCGAGTCGATCGTGGAGATCGAGGTGTGGCTGGAGGATCAGCGCGGTCGCGTCACCGCCCCCGGCCGCGCGGAGGTGCTGCTGCCGTCGCGGGAGCTCGGCCCGGTGCAGTTGCCGCCGAAATTCGCCAGCCCGCCGCCGGGCTGGTACTCCTAGCCCGCGCCGCGCACGGTAGACTCGCGCACATGGGCATTTTCGACGGCGTCCGCATCCTGGAGTTCAGCCCGTTCATCAGCGGGGCGTATTGCGCCAAGCTCTTCGGCGACCTGGGCGCGGAGGTCATCAAGGTCGAGGAGCCCGGGCAGGGCGACTGGACGCGCCGCGAGGGGCCGTTCCCCGGCGACGTGCCGAACGAGGAGGCCAGCGGCCTCTTCCTGAACCTGAACACGAACAAGCAGGGCATCACGCTCGATCCGGCGACGCCGGAGGGGCGCGCCGTCTTCCTCCGTCTCGCGCAGCACGCGGACGTCCTGGTGGACGGCCAGCCGCCGGGGCACCTGGAGGCGATCGGGCTGGCGCCGGAGACGCTGCGCGCGGCGAACCCGCGGCTCATCGTGGCGCGCGTCTCGCCGTTCGGGCAGACGGGCCCCTACCGCGACTACGCCGCGCACCACCTGAATCTGTTCCACGCGGGCGGCGAGGGCTTCGTGATGCCGGGTGGCTACGCGAACGACCTGCACCCCGACCGCGAGCCCGTGGCCGGCCCCGCGCACCTCGCGGAGTGCGATGGCGGCGTGATCGCCGCCAGCCCGATCGTCGCCGCGCTGCTCTGGCGCGAGGCGACCGGTGACGGCCAGGTCATCGATGTCTCCGTGCACGAGGGGTTGCTGCTGCTATCGGGTGTCGAGATCGAGCGCTACGGCGATGACGGCGTCCTGGAGACGCGGCGCACGCGCAACTTGCCGGGCGGGGTGGTTCCTGCGAAGGACGGCTACGTCGTCCTCGATGCGCGCGCGGACGACATGTGGCAGACAATGGTCGGCGTCATGGACAACCCCGAGTGGGCGAAGGCCTCTGAACTGACCGACCGCCTGACCCGCTCCCGTTCCTACGCGCTGCTCCGGCAGGGCATGGGCGAGTGGGCCAGCACGCGCACGGCCGATGAGATCTTCCACCTCACCCAGAAGGCCGGAATCGCGACCGCTGTGTGCTACACCGCAGAGGACTTCTTCACGTCGAAGCAGACCGAGGCGCGCGGCTTCCTGGTGGAGATCGAACACCCGGTCGCCGGGACGTTCCGGTACCCCTCCACGCCATACCAGTTTGCCGGCATCCCGAAGCGCGAGTTCCTGCCCGCGCCGACGCTCGGCCAGCACACCGCCACCGTGCTCGCCTCGATCGGCTACGGCGAGGGCGACCTCGCGGCGCTGCGCGCGGCAGGGGCGATCTGATGGCGACCGAGACGCCCCCCACGCCCGCGACCGGCCCCGCCGAGGACGAGGTGCGCGCGCCGCTGCACGGCATCCGCGTGCTGGACTTCTGTGCGATCTACGCCGGTCCGTTCGCCTGCAGCACGCTCGGGATGCTGGGCGCGGACGTGATCCGCATCGAAAGCGCCGCGCGCCTGGAGCAGCTCCGCAACAACCGCGCGAACCCGCCCGCGGACTGGCCCTCCAAGAACGCGCCCGGCTTCCACGTCCTGAACCACAACAAGCGCGGCGTCACGCTCAACCTGCGCGAGCCGCGATCGATCGAGTTGATCAAGCGCCTCGTGGCGCAAAGCGACGTGGTGATCGAAAACTTCCGGCCCGGCGTCATGCAGAAGCTCGGACTCGGCTACGAGGATCTGAAGGCGGTCAACCCGCGCATCATCATGACCTCCATGGCGGCGATGGGTGACACCGGCCCGGAGCGCGAGTACGGCGCGCTGGCGACCACGTTCTCCGCGCTCGCCGGCCTCAGCCACATGACCGGCTATGCCGATGGCGCCCCCACGGAGTTCCGCGGATCCTCGGACTTCCGCAGCGGGTTCATCGGCGTCTTCGCCACGCTCTCTGCGCTTTACCACCGCCAGCGCACCGGCGAGGGCACGAGGATCGACCTCGCCGCGCGCGACGCGCTCGCCTCGCTCATCGGCGACACGCTGATGGACTACTCCATGAACGGCCGCGTGCGGCACCGCGACGGCAACCGCAGCACCTCCATGGCGCCGCACGGCGTCTACCGCTGCACCGGCGACGACCACTGGGTCTCGATCGCCGTCGCCTCCGAGGGCGAGTGGCAGCGCTTCTGCACCGCGATCGACCAGCCCGGGCTGGCGGCGGATCCGCGCTTCCTCGACCTCCCGAGCCGCGTCGTGCACCGTGAGGCGCTGGACGCGCTGGTCACGGAGTGGACGAACGCGCGTGCGGACTACGAGGTGATGCGCGTGCTGCAGGAGGCCGGCGTGGCGGCGATGCCCTCCATGCGCTCCGACCAGATCGTCACCGACCCCCACCTCGAGGAGCGGGGGTTCATCGAGCGGCTGCGGCACGACCTCGTCGGGCCGATCACGCTGATGAACGTCCCCTGGAAGATGTCCGCCAGCCCGGGCCACCGTCCGCGCCCCGGGCCGATGCTGGGCGAGCACAACCGTGACGTCCTCGGCGGCCTCCTCGGCCTGACGGACGAGGAGATCGCCGCGCTGGTCGCGGAGAAAGTCGTCTTCTAGCACGTCTCGCCCACATCCGGCGGCGGCGCTACGGTGCGATGGTGAACGCCCCGCCTGCCTCGCCGCCCCGGCCGCGCGTCTTCCGCGGATGGTGGATCGTCGCGACCTGCTTCCTGTCGCAGCACTTCGCCACCAGCGCCGGGGGCTGGGTCTTCGGCATCTTGATCGCGCCGATGGGCGTGGAACTGGGGTGGAGCCGCACGGAGATCGTGACCGCGATCACGGTGGCGACGCTGCTCGGCGGGTTCCTCGCCGCGATGCTCGGGCCGACCGTGGATCGCTACGGCCCGCGCGTCCTCATGACCGTCTCGCTGCTGGCCGGCGGCATCGCGCTGATCCTGCTCGCGGGCGTCCAGACGAGGTGGCAGTACTACGCCATCTGGTCGCTGTACGGCGTCGCATCGCTGGGGTTCAACCACCTGGGGCCCGTGGTCGCCATGGCCAACTGGTTCGTGCGGAAGCGCGCGGTGGCGTTCATGTTCTTCACGGCCGGGTCGGCGACGGCGGGCATCGCGCTCGCGCCGTTGATGGGGATCGTGGAGGCGGCGTACGGCTGGCGCTTCGTCTGGGTGTTGATGGGCCTCATCGTCTGCGCGATCGCGCCGATGGCGTGGGTCACGATCCGCCGCCGCCCGGACGACCTGGGCCTGCTGCCGGACGGGGACCTCGCGCCTCCCATCACGTCCGTGGCGGGCACGACCGCCGGTTACGGGCGGGAATGGACCGTGCGCGAGGCGCTCCATACCCGGGCGTTCTGGCTCACCACCGTCGGCTTCACGCTCACCGGCCTGCCGCAGTGGTCGATCTTCGTGCACATGGCGCCGTACGTCGTCTCGAAGGGCTTCTCGCCGCAAGAGGGCGCGCTGGTGGTCACCGCCGCGGCAGTGTCGACGGC
>JAQCJS010000062.1 GCA_027592975.1 Chloroflexota bacterium | reverse complement strand
GGCACCGCGGCGATCGTCGCCGCCGTCGTGGTGCTCGCGGCGACGCGCGAGGCGGTACTCACCCCGAGCTCGCCGATCGGCCCGAGGATCGCGGACGCCGCCCCGGTCAGCGCCACCGCGACCGCCGCCGCGCCTGCCCGGACGCCGACACCCGTGCCTACGCCGCAGCCCGGGGTGCTGGAGCACAAGCGCATCGTGACCATGTACGGGCATCCCTACGTGACGACGATGGGCCTCCTGGGTACCTTCTCCGACCCGCGCGCGGCGGCACGGGCCGTGCAGCGGATGGCGGCGGAGGTGCAGGCCGCCGACGATCGGCGCGCTGCACGTCATCGTGCATGTTGCCCAGGCGGAGCAGACCGCGGACGGAACGCACATCAGGCGCCTGGACGCCGCAGGCTTGCTGCCCTGGGTCGACACTGCGCGGGAGGAGAACGTGCTGCTGATCCTGGACTCGCAGATCGGCTGGTCGGACGCGCTCACGGAGACGAAGCGGCTGGAGCAGTGGCTCACGCTGCCATTCGTGCATTTGGCGCTGGACCCGGAGTTCGCCCTGAAGCCTGGAGCCGCTCCCGGCACCGCGATCGGCACGTTGGACGCGGCATCCGTGAACGCCGTGCAGGCCTACCTGGGCGACCTGGTGCGTCGCGAGGGGCTGCCCCGCAAGATGCTCATGCTCCACCAGTTCATGGATCACATGCTCACCGGCACCGCATCGTACGCCGCCGACCCGGACATCGAGATCGTGGTGGACTTCGACGGATTCGGCCCGGCCGGGGCAAAGATCGACGGCTACGCGCGGCACGCCGTCGCGCCCTACTCGGAGCGCCCGGCGATCAAGATCTTCACCGAGCACGACACGCCGGTGATGGATCCCGTCGAGGTCGCGCGGCTGCTCCGTCAGCGCGCCGAGAGTCTGGGCGAGGCGGTGCTCGCCTTGCCGGACGTCATCGTCTACCAGTAGCCCTCGCCCACCCAACGGGGCACCTCGCCGCGATGTTGTGGCAATGTCACGCGCGGTGGTCTAGCGCGGATCGAGGCGAACGCGTACCTTCGCACTCTCACGTTAACGGTAACTGCCGACGGGTGTGCCGTGGCCTCGACTCACACCTTCGACTCGCCAGGATGTGCCTCGGACGCGCGACTGGAGCGAGGTGTCCGCGCGGGTGACCGTGCCACCGCCCTCGGAGACACGGCCGATCCACCGCCCCCGCCCGACGAGCGTGCCGCGACCGCGGGCGGCCTCCGGGCGTAGGCGAGGGCGCGTAGACTGCGCGAAGGGAGTCCGGGAGATGAGCTACGCGGAACCTCGGCAGCCTGCCGCCCCGGGCGTGGCGCCCACGGCCGAAGCGAGCACGCCCGCGCCCACGCTCCGCACCTTCAGTGCCCTGCAGTACCCCGAGTTCCGTTACCTCTTCGGCGCGAACACGCTGCAGTTCGGCTCCATGCAGATGCAGTTGCTGGTACGCGGCATCCTGGTCTTCCAGCTCACCAACTCGTACGAGGCGCTCGGCCTCGTCTCCCTCGCCCACGCGATCCCCGGCCTGCTGTTCACACCGTTCGGCGGGATCATCGCGGACCGCGCGCCGAAGCGGACCGTGGTCTCCTGGGCACAGGCGATCAACATGATCAACGCCTGGGTGCTGGCGGCGCTCGCCTTCAGCGGTGGACTGACCTTCCCGCACCTGCTGATCAGCGCCGCGCTGCAGGGCGGCGTGAACTCCGTGCTCATGCCCACCAAGCAGGCGCTGACGCCGGACACGGTGCCGAGACACACCCTGATGAACGCGATCGCCCTGCTGACGTCCGGCCAGAACTTGATGCAACTCGTCGGCCCGGTGCTCGGCGGCCTCGTGCTCGCGTGGGCGGGCGCGTCCTCCGGCTTCGGCGTGATGGGCGCGATGTACGCCGTGGGCCTGATCTTCACCATGCGCCTGCCGGTGGGCCCGGCGTACCCCTCGGCCGATGCGCCGGCACGGCCCACGAAGCACAGCGCCAGCGGGATGGCCGACCTGGTGGACGGTCTGCGCTACGTGGTGAAGGATCCGACGATCCGCACGCTGATCGCGGTGAACTTCATCGTGATCTTCATCTCCATGCCGTACACGATGATGCTCCCCGGCTTCGTGACCGAGGTGCTCCAGGGCGGCGAGACGGAGCTGGGCTTCCTGATGACCATGACCGGCGTGGGCGCGCTGGGCGGATCGCTCATGGTCGCCTCGCTCTCACCCAAGCGGCGCGGGCGGCTGCTGATCCTGACCGGCGTCATCCTGGGCGGCTCGCTGCTCGCCTTCGCGATCTCCACGAACTACTACGTGACGCTGCCCATCATGCTCGTAGTGGGCTTCGGTCACGCGATGCGCATGTCCATCGGGCAGGTGCTGGTGCAGCACTACTCGCCCGACCAGTACCGCGGCCGCGTGATGTCCGTGTGGATGATGCAGTACAGCATCATGTCCGTGGGCACCTACGGCGTGGGCGTGCTGTCCGAGGCGGTCGGCCCCCAGTGGGCGATCGGCGGGATGGCCGCTGCGCTGGTGGTTCTGATGGGGCTGGTCTGGATCACCATCCCGCTCATGCGCCGCATCGAGTAGTCCCGCGCGCACTCGACACCACGCTGTCCACGGCGCACGCTTCCGCAACGCCGTTCGGCATCTGACCTCCCGGGGATTGAGGGCCGCTTGTCCCGTCTGAACCGCTTACCGTTCTTCTACGGCTGGGTGATGGTCGGTGCCGCTCTGGCGATCAACGCTGTCTCCTCCACCCTGAACCCCGTGGTCTTCTCCTTCATGATCGGCCCGATGTCCGAGGAGCTGGGCGTCTCCAAGAGCGCGCTGGCGTGGTCGTTCACGCTGCGCCTCTTCGCCGGCGGGCTCATCGGCCCGTTCCTCGGGGTGCTGCTGGACCGGCACGGCGCGCGCTGGATCGGCGCGATGAGCGGCGCGCTGGTCAGCACGATGCTGATCGCGCTCGCCTTCGTCCACGACCTGTGGCTGGTCTACCTCGTCTTCGCGATCTCGGGCCTCGCGGGGCTCGGCGGGCCGGCTGGTCAGCTGCTCACGCAGGTGCCGCTGGCGAAGTGGTTCGTGGTGCGCCGGGGCCGCGCGATGGCGATCGCGACCGTCGGCATGGCGGGCGGGACGACGCTCGCGATCCCGATCACGGAGTGGCTACTGGGCAACTTCGGCTGGCGCGGCACCACGCTCGCGTTCGGGTTCCTGGTCGCAGCGGTCGTGATCCCGGTGAGCGTCCTGCTGGTGCGTCGGTCGCCCGAGGACATCGGCCTGCACCCGGACGGCCTGGATACCCCGCCCGCGAGCGCCGCCGAGCACGCGCTGGGCAAGCACGCGCACCTGACCACCGCGCACGACTGGACGATGCGCCAGGCGATGCGCACGCCGGCCATGTGGCAGTTGCTGGCCGCGCAGGCGCTCGCCGGCGCAGCGCTCATGGGGACGCTGGTCTACCGTGTCGACTTCTTCAAGAGCCTCGGCATCTCGTCCGAGGTGGTCGCGCTGGGCACCACGCTGGATCCGCTCACCGTCGTGTTCTCCGCGTTCGCCTTCGGCGTGATCGCGGATCGCGTGCCCGTGCGGTACCTGGGCGCGATCGGGCTGTTCGGCTTCGCGCTCTCCGTGCTGCCGATGATCTTCGCGACCGGCGGGGCGACCGCCGTGATCCTGCACAACGTAGTCTGGGGCATGGCCGCGGGCGGTCACATCACGCTCAACAACGTGGTCTGGCCGAACTACTTCGGCCGTCAGCACCTGGGCGCGATCCGCGGCGTGGTGCTGCCCGCCTCGATCGCGGCGTCCGGGATCGGGCCGCCGCTGTTCGGCTTCCTGTTCGACTCCGGCATGGCGCCGTGGCTGGTGTGGACCATCTCCACCACCTGCTTCGCGCTCGCGGGCGTCGCCGTGCTGATCGCGCGACCACCGAAGTGGAGCGACCGCGATGGCACCGCCGCCGCGGACGCCCGACGCGTCGAGGCCGACGCGCAGCCGGCACGATGACCACGCGCGAGCCGGGCGAGACGGCGACCTCGGATGCACGCGTGTCGGACGCCATGCGCCGCGACCTCGTCGCGTTCCCGGACGAGCTGGAGCGGCAGCACGACCCGATCAGCACGTTCTACGCGTTCCGCTACCGCAACTACCGGCTCCAATGGATCGGCGACCTGTTCACCAGCGCGGCGCAGTGGATCCAGCAAACCGTGGTCGGCTGGCTGGTGTACGACCTCACCGGATCCGGGCAGATCCTCGGCTCCGTGAACCTGATGCGGAGCGTGCCGATCCTCCTGTTCGCACCGCTGGCGGGCGCGGCGACGGATCGCATCCCGCGCAACCGCATCATCGCGTGGAGCCAGCTGGCGATGGCCGCGATGACGTTCGCGATCGCGGGGCTGATCATGGCGGGACGCCTGGAGATCTGGCACCTGTTCGCGTTCACGCTGCTCATGTCCACCGCGCAGACGTTCAACATGCCGGCGCGCCAGACCTTCATCTTCGACCTGGTGCCCAGGCGCGTCGCGCCGAACGCGGTCGCTCTCGCGTGGGCCGCCTTCAGCCTCGCGCGGTCCGTGGGGCCGGCCGTCGGCGGCGGGCTGATCGTGCTGTTCGGCCCGGCGAACAACTTCGTCCTGCAGGGAGTCGCGTACCTGCTGGTGATGTCGACCGTGCTGATGATCCGCAACACGAAGCCGCGCGAGGAGCGCCCGCCGCGCTCGTTCTGGAAGGGCATGAAGGAGGGCTACGCCTTCGCGCTCACCAACCCGCAGGCGCGGATCACGCTGGTGATGAGCCTGATCTCGCCCATGTTCATGATCCCGCTGCACATGGCGCTGCTCCCGATCTTCGCCGCGCGCGTGTTCGAGTCGAACGCGGCGGGCCTCGGCATCCTCGTCGGATCGATCGGCTTCGGGGGGCTGTTCGGCGGCGCGCTCACCGCCGCCCTCGGCCGCGTCGACCGCCGCGGGATGCTGCAACTGGTGGCGCTGCTGGTGATCGGAGTTCGCGTTCTGCGTGGTCGCCGGGCTGACCGGCAACCTGTGGCTCGCCGTCGGCTTCCTGGTGCTCGCAGGCACCGCGGAGTCGCTCTACACGACGACGAACACGACGGTGCAGCAGCTCGCCGCGCCCGAGCATCTCCGAGGCAGCATGGCCGGCGTGCTGCAGCTGTCGTTCCTGGTGATGCCGGTGGGCGGGCTGCTGGCGGGGACGGCGGCGGACTACGTGGGCGCGCCGCTGGTCGGCGCGGCGCTCACGGCGACCGCCTTCATCTGCGGCCTCCTGATCCTCGCACTCTCGCCGCGGATGCGGAACCTGCGCCTCAGCCACCTGACGCGCGAGGCGTGAGCCCGCGACCCTTCATCGGATTGGCCCCCTTCATCGGATTGATTGCCGCCGGAAGGCGACGATGTCAGAGTCTTCGGACAGATCACCCACGCAGCGAGCAACGCATCGAGGATGAACCCATGACTGACATGCCCACACCGGCCGACCTCGTCGGCGCGTGGCAGCTGGACAACTGGCGCATCACGTTCTCGGACGACCGCCCGGACACCTACCCCTACGGCGAGGACGCGAAGGGCTTCCTGATCTACGAGGCGTCCGGCCGGATGTCCGTGATGGTCAGCAACGCCGACCGCCCGCAGATGTCCGACGCGAACATCCGCCGCGCCCCGGTGGAGGAGAAGATCGCCGCGTTCGACTCGTTCTTCGGGTACACCGGCGCGTGGCGCCTGGAGGGCGATCACATGGTGCACTCCGTGGAGATGGCGCTGAACCCGAACTTCGTCGGCACGGACCAGGTGCGCGGCATCGAGTACGCCCCGGGGTCGCTCACGCTGATCGAGCAGTCCACCACGCGCACCGGCGCGGTCATGCGCAACCAGCTCGCCTGGCGCAAGATCTCGTAACGTCCGCCCCCGCACCGCGCACACCGCGCACACCGCGCACGAAGAAGGGGCGCCCTGCGGGCGCCCCTTCGCGTTGCCTTCGACGTATCGAGGGAACGGCTAGGCGAGGCCCTCGCCGTTGTTCACCACGGCCGCGCCGGCCTTCGCGATCTGCTCGTCTTCCTCGGAGGTCGCGCCGGACACGCCGACCGCGCCCACCACCACGCCGCCCTTCTTCAGCACCACGGCGCCCTGCACCGCGACGAAGCGTCCGCCCAGCCGCGCACCGACCGCCGAGGCGATCGCGGGGACGTTGTCCGCCATCATCTTCAGCAGCGCGGAGTCGCGGCCGGTGAAGGCGCTGCCCGCGGCCTTGCCCTCCGCGATCATCGTGGTCATGGGCGCGGTGCCATCCAGTCGCTCCATCACCACGGGTGCCCCCGAGGAATCGACGACGACGATCGTCACGGGCTTGCCCATCTTCTCCGCCTCGGCGCGGGAGGCGTCCAGGATGCGGCGCGCCTCTTCGGTCTTCATGTCTGTCTGTCCCTTCGCGAAATCCTGCGTGGCCCACGCCGATCCGGCGCAAGCGCGCGCAAGCGTATCTCCGCGCGGC
>JAQCJS010000061.1 GCA_027592975.1 Chloroflexota bacterium | reverse complement strand
CCGCCTCCGTGATGCCTTCCTCCAGAACCTGGCCGTCCTTCGTCTCCTTGTAGTAGAGCAGGCTCTCCCGGTCGACCGGCTCGTAGTTCTGGCCGGTGCTGGAGTGGATGCCGAACTCGCGGAAGAACGTCTCCATGCCGAAGGTGCGTGCCTCGTCCGGGATGATCGGGACGATGCGCTTGCCCTGCTCCTTGTCGCGCATGAGCGACGCGAGCATGCGGACGAGCACCATGGTCGTGGACGCCTCGCGGTCGCCGCTGCCGGCGTAGAACTCCTTGAACAGCGACTCGTCCGGAGTGGTGATCGGCGTGTTGCGCACGCGGCGCTCCGGCAGCGAGCCGCCGAGGACGCGACGGCGCTCCTTCATGTACGCCATCTCCGCGCTGTCCGGCGCGGGGCGGTACAGGGGCGCGCCGATCACTTCCTCGTCCGAGAGCGGGATCTGGAAGCGGTCGCGGAAGCTCATCAACTCGCTCTCGTTGAGGTGCTTCTGCTGGTGCGTGATGTTGCGGCCTTCGCCGGCCTCGCCCAGGCCGTAGCCCTTGATCGTGCGGGCGAGGATCACCGTGGGCTGGCCGCGGTGCTTGCTGGCGGCGTTGAACGCGGCGTAGACCTTCAGCGGGTCATGCCCGCCCAGGCGCATCGCCCAGAGCTGGTCGTCCGTCTTGTCGGCGACCATGCGCTTCAGGCGCTCGTCCACGCCCCAGAAGTGCTCGCGGATGTACGCGCCGCCGGCGACGGTGTACTTCTGGTACTCGCCGTCCACCACCTCGCCCATGCGCCGGGCCAGCAAGCCGTCGCGATCCTGTGCGAGCAGCGGATCCCAGTCGGAGCCCCACAGCACCTTGATCACGTTCCAGCCGACGCCGCGGAAGACCGCCTCCAGCTCCTGGATGATCTGGCCGTTCCCGCGCACCGGGCCGTCCAGGCGCTGCAGGTTGCAGTTCACCACAAACACGAGGTTGTCGAGCCCCTCGCGCGAGGCGAGTGAGATCGATCCCAGCGACTCCGGCTCGTCCGTTTCGCCGTCGCCCAGGAACGCCCACACCTTCTGGTCGTTCGCCGGCTTCAGCCCGCGGTTCTCCATGTACTTCATGTAGCGCGCCTGGTAGATCGCGGTCAGCGGTCCCAGGCCCATGGAGACGGTCGGGAACTGCCAGAAGTCCGGCATCAGCCGGGGGTGCGGGTACGAGGACAGCCCACCGCCCGCAGCGAACTCGCGGCGGAAGTTGTGCAGCTCGCGCGGCGTGAGGCGGCCCTCCATGTACGCGCGCGCGTACATGCCCGGGGATGCGTGGCCCTGGAAGTAGACCAGGTCAGGCCCGGACGGGTGGTCGTAGCCACGGAAGAAGTGGTTGAAGCCGATCTCGTACAGCGTCGCCGCGGAGGCGTACGTGGAGATGTGGCCGCCGATGCCGGACGACTTGCCGTTGGCCTCGGTCACCATCGCCATCGCGTTCCAGCGGACGATGCTCTTGATCCGGCGCTCGATCTCGTTGTCGCCCGGGAAGGGCGACTGGTGCTCGAGCGGGATCGTATTTACATAAGGTGTTCGCGAGGTGACCGGGAGGGGGACGCCGGTACGCTGGGCCTCGATCTGGAGGGCCTGCAGGAGGCGGCTGGCGCGGGCGCTGCCGCGGGTGCGGACCACGTCACGAAGGGAGTCGACCCATTCCTGGGTGTCCACCCAGTCCGGGATCTCGGGGGAGTCAGTCTCCGACATGTCGCGGATCACTACCGCATACTCCATCCAGCGGGCGCACCCTTGGCGCCTGCGGCCCTCAGCGTAACCCACTATCAAGGTTTTGGTCAGAGTGGGGAACACCCGATCGTTGACCCCTTCTCCAACCAAGCCTCAGATACGGCTGGGGGTAGACTGGACGCATGAACCAGCCATTCGCGGTCCGGATCTTGGCTGCTGCGGGCGTGGGCTACGAATCTGCCCGCGCCTGGCAAGCGGCCACCGCCGCCGAGGTGCGCGCTGCCCGCGATCTACCCCCCGGGGGCATCCACACCGACCCCGCCGAGGCGCTCGCGCTGATCGAGCACGCCCCCGTTTACTCCATGGGCGCGCGCGGCGGCCGGGCGAGCGTGCGGTTGCCGCTGGAGGCCCTCCCTGCGCCGCTGGTGGACACCGACCGCGGCGGCGACATCACCTGGCATGGCCCCGGCCAACTCGTCGCCTACCCCATCCTCGATCTCCGCCGCCGGGGCCTCGGCGTCGCCGCGTACATCGAGGCGCTGGAGGGGATGCTGCTGGACACGCTCGCCGCGTTTGGCATCGCGGCCGGGCTGGTGGAGGGGCGACGAGGCATCTGGGTCGCCGGCGACAAGATCGCGGCGCTCGGCATTCGTGTGCAGGGGGGCGTCTCGCTCCACGGCATCGCGCTGAACGTCTCGCCTGACCTGGGCTGGTTCGACGCGATCGTCCCGTGCGGGCTGGAGGACGCCGGTGTGACCTCGATGTCGCGCGTGCTGGGCCGTACCGTCCGGGTAGCGGAGGCGCGCAAGGCGATGATGCGCTCGTTCGAGCGCCGGTTCGACGCGCGCCTCGTGACCGTGGCGTGCGAGGCGGCGACGGACGCGCTCGCCGGCAGGGAGCAGGTGTCCGCGTGACCACGATTGAACGCGCGCCCCGGAACGAACCGAAGCCGCCTTGGTTCAAGGCGCCCTTTCCGGGCGGCGAGCGCTACGACCACATCACCAACCTCCTGCGAGAGGAGCGCCTGCACACGGTGTGCGAGGAGGCCCGCTGCCCGAACATTGGCGAATGCTTCAACTCCGGCACCGCCACGTTCATGATCCTGGGTGACACCTGCACGCGGGCCTGTGGCTACTGCGCGGTCACCTCCGGCAAGCCGGGCGCGCTCGACCTGCTGGAGCCCGTGCGCTTGGCGCAGACCGTGGACACGCTGGGCCTGGACTACGCGGTGATCACCTCGGTCAACCGGGACGACGTGCCGGACGGCGGGGCGGGGATCTTCGCGCAGTGCATCCGCGCGATTCACCATCTGCGGCCGGACTGCCGCGTGGAGGTGCTGATTCCCGACTTTGGTGGCGACCCGGGGCCCCTGCGCACCGTGATCCAGGCCGGCCCGGCCGTCCTGAACCACAACGTGGAGACCGTCCCGCGGCTGTACCCGAAGGCGCGGTTCAGGGGCGACTACCAGCGCACGTTGACGCTGCTGGCCCGCGTGAAGGAGTTCGCCCCGGAGATGCCGACCAAGACCGGCATCATGGTCGGCCTCGGCGAGACGATCGAGGAGGTCGAGGAGGTGCTGCGCGACCTCCGTGCGCACCACGTGGACCTGGTGACGATCGGGCAGTACCTCCGCCCCACCCCCAAGCACCTGCCGGTCGCGCGCTTCGTGCACCCGGATGAGTTCGCGCACCTGAAGGCGTACGGGATGTCGCTGGGCTTCGCGCATGTGGAGTCCGGGCCGCTGGTGCGTTCCTCGTATCACGCAGGGGAGCAGGAGAGCGCGGCGCGCGGCGAGCTGAGCGAGGGTGGCGACCCGGCGCCGGCCGGGATCGCCAACTGATGCCGGAACGCCTGGTGATCGTGGGCGGCGACGCGGGTGGCATGACCGCCGCCACCAATGCGCGACGCGCCCGATCGGCCGACGCGCTGGAGATCATCGCCTTCGAGCGCAGCGAGTGGGCCTCGTTCTCCGCGTGCTCGGAGCCGTATTTCGTCTCCGGCGAGATCGAGGACTTCGAGTCGCTGTTGATCCGCTCGCCGGAGGAGTTCGCGCGCCAGGGCATCGAGGTGCGCCTGCGGCACGAGGTCATCGCGATCGACACGGCGGCGCAGCGCGTCACCGTCCGCGATCTGGAGCAGGGCCGCGACTTCGCGCTGACGTACGACGCGCTGGTCTACGCCACCGGGGCCGAGGCGCGCCGCGTGCCGATCGAGGGCCGCGACCTGCAGGGCGTCCACGAGATGCACGTCCTGCGCGACGCACTTGCCGTCCGCGCGATCCTCGATGCCACGCCCGCACCTCGGCGCGGGGTGGTGGTGGGCGGCGGGTACGTGGGCCTGGAGATGGCGGAGGCGCTGCACGCGCGAGGCCTGCACACGACCGTGATCGCGGCAGAGGACGGGCTGCTCGGCGGATCGCTCGACCCCGACATGAGCGCGCACCTGGCCGACCGCGTCCGCGCGCTGGGCATCGAGGTCGACCTGGGCCACCGCGTGGAGCGCATCACCGGGCACGACGGCCACGTCGTCTCCGTCGGTTCCGGCGATCGCGCGATCCCGGCAGGCCTCGTCATCCTCGCCACCGGCACCGTGCCGCGCATCGGCCTCGCCCGCGATGCCGGGCTGCGCATCGGCGCGAGCGGCGGCGTCTGGGTGGACGACCACCAGCGCACCAGCGCGCCGGGCGTCTACGCCGCGGGCGACTGCGCCGAGGTGACGCACCGCATCACCGGTGCGCCGGTGAACCTGCACCTGGGCACCATCGCGAACAAGACCGGCCGCATCGCCGGCCTGAACATCGGCGGCGGTGACGAGGCGTTCCCCGGGGTGCTGGGCACGGCGATCACGAAGGTGCACGACCTGGAGATCTCACGTACCGGCGTGACCGAGGCGCAGGCCCGTGCCGCGGGCATCGATCCGGTCGTCACGGTATTCGATGCGACCACGGCGGCAGGCAACTGGCCCGCGTCGACCTCGATGCGGGTGCGCGCGCTGGCCGACCGCGCCACGCGCCGCATCATCGGTGCGCAGATCGTGGGCGGCCCGACCGCCGCGAAGCGCATCGACGCGCTCGCGATGGCGATCTGGAACGAGATGACCGTCGACGCGATGCTCAACGTCGACCTGTCGTACGCGCCGCCGTTCTCCGGGACGTGGGATCCCGTGCTGGTGGCCGCGCGGAAGCTCAAGTCCTTGCTGGACGGGACGCGCGACTAACCGCGCGAGCGGCGAGGGCGCGTCGACGTTTGATCGGTGGGGAGACAGAGCGACCGTGGCACTTGCGGGATGCTCGAAGGGGCGCAGCCCCTTCATCCCAACCCCCTCCCGCGCCGGGACGCCGGGCGGGGATAGGGGGTGGGCCGCCCGCGCAATCTCCTCGATCCCCCTGCGCAGCCTCCTCGACGCCGCTAGGCGTGCGAGGTGCCGCGCTCCACGACCTCCATCAGCACGAAGTGGGATGACGTGGGGTGGATCCATGCGTTCTTCATGCCGGGGACGCGGTTCACGCGCCCGCCGTTCGCCTCCACCTGCGCGCAGAACGCGTCCACGTCGTCGCACTCGTACGCGATCAGGTACATGCCCTCGCCGTGCGGGTTGAAGCCGTTGGAGCGCTCCTTCATCAGCCGTGCCAGCGGAGCCTCGTCCGAGGCGGGCGTGATCAGGCGCGTGATCAGCGTGTCCCCGTAGCCCATCGACTGGTAGTCGAAGTTGCCGATCGGGTTGTTCCGGCGCTCGCCCATCGGCTCCATGCCGAAGCGGGAGCGGTAGTCCTCGACGGCCTGGTCGATGTCGTGGACGGCGACGTTGTAATGGTGGATGGAAAGCGACGGCATGGGGTCTCCTCTCGCGGCAGGACTCCGGGAGCCTACCGCGAACGGGCGTCGCCGGGTATGAGCGCGCTGGAACGGGCTAGAACAGCGGCCCGCCCGCGTCCACCAGCTCACCGTCCACGCCGAAGACGGTCGGGCGCTCCTCGCAGTAGACCTCGGACTCGCACTTGTTGAACGAGAAGACGTTCTGGTCGCCGCGCTTCTCGTAGTGGATGTGCCAGGTGCCCTGGACGTGGTTGTCTCGGCCCTTCGCGATCTCATTCTCGATGATCGCCTTCAGCGCCTCGAGCTCCTTCAGTCCCACGCCGTCCCCCGTCCTGCAGCACCGTCTCGTCTGCACGGAGTGTACCCCCGGCCGGTATTGCGCTCGTCTGGGGCAGCGGATACGCCGTGCGGACTTCTACACTGAATCCGAATCCACGAGGAGCGCCCCATGACCACTGCCGCCAATCCTGCCCACGCCGCCCGGATGCTCGTCGATCGGGCGCGGGACGTCATGGACATCGCGCTGCGCCGGGCGGCGGAGATCACCGGCGGCGGGGAGTTGCTGGACGACCACCAGGTGCACGGCGAGCGCATCGCCTACCTCGCCACGCAGGTGCGCGCCGCCGCCGACCTCGTCACGTTCGTGGAGCGCGTTGCGGCCGCCGGCGCGCCGGACGCGCTGCACGAACGCATGGCCTTTTCCTACGCCGCCGAAGTCACACACGCGCTGCGCTCCCAGGTCGAGGCGGCATGGCGTGACTTCGGCCTCACGGAGGGCGACATCGCGCCGCTGCACGCCGCCGACGCGCGCGAGGCGGTGCGGGCGGGCATGGACGGCGCGTTCCTCCGCGCGATCGGCCGTGACGTCATCGCGACGGGCGGGGTGAACCACATCAACCTCGAGGACGACGTGGCCACGCTGACGCGCGACATGGCGCGCGAGTTCGCGAAGAACGAGGTCGCGCCGTACGCGCAGGAGATCCACCGGCAGGACCTGACGGTGCCGGAGCA
>JAQCJS010000060.1 GCA_027592975.1 Chloroflexota bacterium | reverse complement strand
GGGGTGGGCATGAACTCGCCGATGCCCTGGAACATGTTGCGGTCGGCGTAGAAGCCTTCCGTGTTCTCGCGCACGATTACCAGATCCATGGGGGTGCGGCCGTAGTGCGGGATGCCCTCGCGCGAGCGCGCGGGGCGGATGTTCGCCCAGAGGTCGAGCGCGATGCGCAGGTCGCCGGAGGGGTTGCGTCCGCCCTGCGCGCGCGGCGGGTAGTCCTGGTGCGAGACGGGTCCGAGGACCACGCCGTCCGCGGCGCGCGCCGCCTCGACGACCTCGTCCGTGAGCGTCGTGCCGATCGTGTTGAGCGTGGCGAAGCCGATGTCGTGGCGCTCGTAGCTCAGGCCGAGGCCGTGCTTCGCGTCGACCGCGTCCAGCACGGCGATCGTCGCCTTCATGATCTCGGGGCCGATCCCGTCGCCGGGCAACACCACGATCCGCACAGGCACACTCCCGCCCTGGTACGCAGTCCGATGCTCTGGCGCGACTATACGAGGGTTCGCGCGGGGCGTCCGGCTAGACCGCGCCGGCCTGCTGCAGCCGCGCGATCTGTGCGGCGTCGTAGCCCAGCTCCGTGAGGATCGCGTCCGTGTGGGCGCCCACGGCGGGGATCGCGCCCATGTGCGCCTCCATCCCCTCGAACGTCGCGGGCGGGAGCATCGCCCAGAGGGGGCCGGCGGGCGAATCCACGGTGCGGAAGCGGTCGCGCTCCTTCAGCTGCGGGTGATCCACGAAGCCCTGGATGCTGCGCATCTCCGCGAACGCGATGTCGCCGGCCTCCAGCCGCGCGGACAGTTTCGCGCCGGTGAGCTGCGTCGTCGTCGCCTCGATCATCGCGTAGAGCGCGTCACGGTTCGTCTGCCGCGCCGCGCCGGAATCGAAGCGCGCGTCCTCCGCGAGCGAGGCGTCGCCCAGGACATGCTCGCAGAAGCGCGCCCACTCGCGCTGGTTCTGCACCGCGATGAACATGGTCGTGCCGTCGCCGGCCTCGATCGGGCCGTACGGGACGATCGAGGCGTGGTGTGCGCCGCTGCGCTGGAGCGGGACGCCGCTGTACGCGGAGTAGTACGCGGGGAAGCCCATCCACTCGCCCAGGGCCTCGAGCATGGAGACCTCGATGTTCGCGCCCTCGCTGGTGCGGCCGCGGCCGATGAGCGCAGTCAGTACGCCGGTGTAGGCGTACATGCCGGAGGCGATGTCCGCGATCGAGACGCCGATCTTGGAGGGGTGATCCTCGGTTCCGGTGGTGGAGATGATGCCGGACTCCGCCTGGATCAGCAGGTCGTACGCCTTGCGTTCGCGGTAGGAGCCGGTGGTGCCGTAGCCGGAGATGCCGCAGGTGATAAGCGCGGGGTGCTTCGCGCGCAGATCCTGCGCGCCGAAGCCCAGGCGCTCGACCGCCCCCGGCCCCAGGTTCTGCAGGAACACGTCCGCCTTCGCCACGATCTGCGCCAGCACCTCGCGTGCCTCGGGCTGCTTCAGGTCGAGCGTGAGCGACTCCTTGCCGCGGTTCAGCCAGACGAAATGGCTGGCCAGGCCGTTCACCGTGCGGTCGTAGTCGCGCGCGAAGTCGCCGCTGCCCGGGCGCTCCACCTTGATCACGCGCGCGCCCCAGTCCGCGAGGTGCCGGGTGGCGAGCGGGGCGGCGACCGCCTGCTCCAGTGCGACGACGGTGATGCCGGTGAGAGGAAGCACACGCACTCCGAGGGATGGCCGGATGTCCGACAGGGGTTGGCCGCGAGTATATCCGCGCGACCCGCTGAGTCGCCCCCCGCTACTTCGTCAGCGTCGCGGGAGTCGAGGGGGCGAGGCCATCCGCGAACGCCGCGCGGAACGCCTGAGACAGGAACGGCGGTCCGTCCACGACGAGCAGTTGCGCGATGCCGCGGTCGTCCTGCACCCACACGCCGGAGGCGCCGGCCGCCCGCGCCGCCGCTTCGAGCTGGTCGACGCTGCCGCCCCGGAAGATCGCGAGCGCGATGCCGTTCGCGCTGAAGACGGGTGCCTCCACGAACCCGCCCGCGCCGACCGGGCCGGCGGTGCCCGGTGTGTACGACTCGATGGAGTCGAGTGCGCCGGCGTCGGTAGTGCCGCCCATGAACACCACGGTGCCGTCCGGGAGGAGCGCGCCGAACTGCCCGCGGCCGACCTGCAGCGCGCCTGCGGGGAGGAAGGTGCCGGAGGGCTCGTCGTACAGTTCCGCTGCGCCCACTTCGACGATCAAGCTGCGCAGGACGCCGGCGGTGTACGCGCCACTGGCGATCAGCACGCGGCCGTTCGGGAGCAGCGTCGCCGAGTGTGCCTGCCGCGGGAAGCGCATCGAGCCGGTCTCGCGGAACGTGCCGGTGGCTGGGTCGTACAGCTCCGCGCTGGCGAGATCCTCCCAGACCGTGGTGCCACCGGTGATCAGGACGAGGCCGGAGCGGAGCAGCGTGGAGTTGTGGTTGTAGCGCGGCGTCTTCAGCGCGCCCGTCTCCGTGAAGCGTCCGGTGGCGGGGTCGTACAGCTCGGCCGTGCCGTTGACCTGCTGCGTGACGTCCACGCCGCCGGCGAATAGGACGCGTCCATCCGGCAGCCGGGTGGCGATTAGCCCGCTGCGCTCCACGGTCATCGAGCCGGTGGTTGCGAAGCGGCCCGTCGCCGGGTCGAAGATCTCCGCGGCGGCGGTGGGGCCGAAGCGGTCGCCGCCGCTGGCGATCAGGACGCGCCCGTCCTGCAGCACGGTCGCCTCCGCGCCGATACGCGGGAGGCTCATCCTCCCGACGGAGGTCCACGTTCGCTCGTGCGGGTGGTAGACGGAGGCGGCGTCGCTCACCCCGTCCGCGGAGATGCCACCGATCACCAGCACGCGGCCGTCCTGCAGCAGCACGGCGGTTGGGTCGCGTCGTGCGATCACATCGCGGCCCGCGGGCGTCACGCGATCCGCCGCCGGGTCGTACGCCTCCGCGGCCGCGAGGTAGCGGTCGTCCGCATCGAGGCCGCCGATGGCCAGGGCGCGGCCGTCCGGCAGGCCGATCGTCGCGTTGGAGCGGCGCGGCACGGCCAGTCGCGCCTGGCTCAGGGTGAAGGAACCGGACTCGTCCCCCAGCGCGGGTGGCGCGGTCGCCGTGACGGTCAGGACGTATCCGGAAGCCTGCGACACCGGTATCTCCGCGGACACGCATACCACGTAGTCACCGCTCGACGCCGCCGTCGCGCTTGCCTCGGCATCACCCCCGCGCACGCCATCGGCGCTGTCCGAGTCGCTGGTGACGAGCGCGCCCCCCGGTGAGACGAGGTAGAGGGCGAGGTCGGAGGTGACGGACTCTGCACGGGTGGTGACCTTCTGTCCGGCGCGCAGCGCGATGGGGCGACAGTCCATGTCGTTCGCATGGTCGATCATCCCGATGACTCGTCCGGCGACCATCCTGCGGTCATCCGTGTCCGCGAAGCGGGCGAGGGTGACGCTGGACTGCAGCGTGATCCGTGCGGGGCGGTCGCTGGAGAAGCTGATCCAGTACCGCTGATCCGCGGACAGATCCGCGAGCAGCGTGGCCGAGGTGCGCCCCGCGTTGAGGACGGAGCCCGTCAGCCACTGTCCCCGCGCGCTGTAGACGCTCACGGTCACCGGCCCTTGCGCGTCAGGCGCGGCAACGAGGAACTCCGCGCCCGTGGCGGCGGACGGAGTGACGAAGAAGGACGCCTCCGGCCCCGTGGCGCCGGTGAGGTCGGCGATGAACGACTGGCCGGCGGGGCCGGAGGGGACGCGCCGCGCGATCCCGTCCACGTCCTCGCCCGCCAGGTGGCGCAGCGCGCGGGCCTTCAGATCCGCTGCGGATGCGGCGATCATGTACGCGCCGGTCGGCGAGCCGAACTGGATCACGCCGACCACGTTGCCGTCGGCGTCCAGCAGCGGGCCGCCGCTGGTGCCCGGCTCGCCACTGGCGTCCGTGCGCAGGTAGGTGATCCCCATGGTGTCCCACCGCGAGATCTGTGACAGCAGGCCGCGGCTGATCAGCGGCTGCGGTGAGTTCGCGGTGCGGCCGGGGTAGCCGAGGACGTACAGCTCCGACCCGACGACGGTCGGCGGCTCCGCGATCGTCGTCACCACCTCGCGCGTGCCGGCGATCTCGATGATCGCCATGTCCGCCAAGCGGTCGCGTGCGACGACCTTCGCGGTACCGTAGGTGGCGCCCCCCGGGAAGCGCACCTTCACCGTCTCGAAGTCCTCCACGGCGTGGGCGACGGTCATGACGTGGTTCGCGTCCAGCATGAAGCCGGTGCCGTGGCCGCGGGGCGTCTCAATGACCGGGACGGCGGGTGAGACGCGCGCGAAGATCTCGGTGGCGGGGATCTGCGCGCCGGCCTCGCGCGGAAGGGCGAGCACGCTCGTGGCGGCGAGGACAGCGGCGAGAAGGATGGGCAGCACGGCCCAGCGGGGGCCTCGGGTGCGCGCGGATGCCAGCAGGCCCATCGAGGCTCCTCCGAACGCGATCGTCACGGCGGGGCCTCGGATCGAGGATGCTCGCGGTGCGCGAACACGGTACCGCCTCCCGTCCATCCGCGCCGCATCCTCCAGCGGTGCGTCATCATGGACGGGACAACGGCACACTCACCATCGGAGACGCCCATGCCTGACCTCCAGATGCGCCGCCTCGGCCGGACGGGCATCCAAGTCGTCGCGGTGGGCCTCGGCGCGATGGACACGCCCCATTCCCCCGAGGCGGCGGCGACGATCCACGCGGCGATCGACCTCGGCGTGAACTTCATCGACACCGCACGGGAGTACGCCGGGAGCGAGTACCTGCTGGGCCAGGTCATCCGTGATCGCGGCCGTGCGGACTTCCACATCGCCACCAAGACCTTCAGTCATACCGCGGACGGCGCGCAGCGGGACGTCGATCGGTCGTTGAGTGTCCTCGGCGTCGAAGTGATCGACCTCTACCAACTCCACGACGTATCGAGCGGCGCGGCATGGGACGAGGTCATGGACGACGACCGCGGCGCGCTCGCCGGGCTGCGCATCGCGCAGTTCCGCGGACTCGTGCGGCACATCGGCGTCTCCACGCACAGCCTCGACGTGCTGCGCCTGATCATCGAGTCAGGGGCGTTCGACACGGTGATGGTGGAGTACTCCGCGTTCGCGCCGGAGAGCGCCGCGCTGATCGAGGCCGCGCACGCGCGCGACCTCGGCGTGATCGTGATGCGGCCGGTCGGCGGATCCGGGCGGACGAGCATCATGCGCGGCACGATCGCCCGGGGCGAGGCAGGCGCGGTCACGCCCGCGAACCTGCTGCGGCACGTCCTCTCGCACCCCGGCGTCTCCCTCGCGATCCCGGGGGCGCGGCAGCCGTCCCGCGTGCGGGAGAACCTCGCCACGCTCGCCTCGTTCGCACCGATGCCCCCCGCCGAGCAGCGGGTGCTGGAGGTGGCGGCGCGCGCGTTCGACGAGGCGTAGCGCGTATGCTCTGGCCGCCGGCACCCAACCGGACGCGCGCGCGCCGCGAGAGCGCGAGGAGTGGAGGCGCGAGATGCCCGGACCAGATGGTCTGCCGCTGTACAACGAACTGCCGGAGTTCCCCGCGGGTGAACGCTACGCGTGGGACGTCTTTGGCAAGGATAACGACTACGGCACGGTGAACTTCATCGGCCCGGAGCAGGTCAAGGCCGCCGCCGGGCTGGTGAAGCGCGGCGTCACGATCAACCTCGACCTGCCGCTGGACATGCCTCGTCGCGCGCCGGTGCCGGAGGGCGAGCGCGGGCGCGGGCCGATCGAGCACGTGGTGTTCACGCACCGCGGCGGCGGCGACGACCGCCTGGACAATTTCTACCTGCAGGGTTCCAGCCAGTGGGACGGCCTGCGCCACGTGCGCTACCGCGAGAACGGCTACTACCACGGCCTGCAGGACGACGACCTGGCGAACAGTGACCGCCTGGGCATCCACCTCTGGGCGGAGCGCGGCGGCATCAACGGTCGCGGCGTGCTGCTGGACGTCCCACGCTACCTGGGCGAGAGGTTCCAGCCCGGCGTCCGGATCGGCGTGGACGCGGCGATGATCGAGGCGATCGCGAAGCAGCAGGGGGTGGAGATCCGCCGCGGGGACATCCTGCTCTTCCGCACGGGCTGGATGACCAACTACATGCAGATGAGCGAGGCGGATCGCCTGAAGCCGGAGACCATGGAGGGCACGCAGCCGGTCACCGGCCTGGAGGGGGACGCCGAGACGATGGCGTGGCTCTGGGATCACCGCATCGCCGCGGTCGTGGGCGACAACATCGCGTGCGAGGCGACCCCAGTGAACGGCAACAATTTCCAGCATCGCCGCCTGCTGGCGATGTTCGGCATGCCGATCGGCGAGCTGTGGTGGCTGGACGCGCTGGCGGATGACTGCGCGCAGGATGGCGTGTACGAGTTCTTCCTCGTCACGCAGCCGCTCAACCTCCCGCGAGGCGTCGGCTCGCCGCCGAACGCGGTCGCGATCAAGTAAGACAGGCGCACGTCACCCGGCGGGCCTCGGCGATTCGGTCGCCGGGGCCCGTTCGCTACCCGGCCCGGCA
>JAQCJS010000059.1 GCA_027592975.1 Chloroflexota bacterium | reverse complement strand
GGCCGGGGCACCGCTGCTCAGGGACGAAACGCTAACTCTGCAAGTGGTATGAATACCGGGGGCAGGTCAAGCGTAGCGCGAACGAGACGGGCCGGTGGCAACGCCACCGGTCCGTCCTGTGTCCGCTCGGGTGAGGGGCGCTACTGCTTCATCACCGCGTCCAGCAGCGGCTGGACGCTGGCGTGCTGGTCCAGCGCCTGGCTTGTCTCGATGATCCTCTGCAGGCCGGCCGGGCCGAGGGCGAAGCCGTGCAGGCAGTCTTCCAGCCGCTTCGCCAGCTGATCGAACGTCCACTCCAGGCGCGGGGTGTACGGGTACTCGCCCCGGTGCACGGTGCCGTCCTTCATGGTGACCGTGATCGCTGGCGAGAACATCGCGCGATCCTTCTCCTGGATCAGGTGAACCTTCGTCCGCGCGAACTCGTTGACCGCATCGTCCGCCAGCAGGTCCCAGCCTGTGGGGCCGTAGGTCTTGCCGCCGATGACGGGGTAGCCACCGTTGACCGCAGAGTGCGCGGCGTACAGGTGCGTCGTCCCGCGACCGCCCTCCGTGCGCGCGACATCGAACTTCGGGTAGCGCGGGAACGCGGGGCTGGGGTAGAGCGTCTCGATCCAGTTCATGTGGACGTCGAGTCGCTCGATGTCCTCGTGGTTGATGCTGTGCTCGAGTTTCATCTCCTGCATCAGGTCGATGACCGGCTGGTTGTACGCCGCGAATGGGTACATGCGGAACATCGCCGTGAGCAGGCGGTACTCGGTGCCCAGGCCGGAAGTGACGGTGGCCAGGTCGACCTTCGTCTTCCCGTCCGTGAAGGAGTAGGGGATGGTGCCCTCGTTGTTGCCGGTGACGGCGTTGTAGAAGCCGGCGCGGCCCTCGATGACGTGCTCGGAGCCCTTGCCGCCGGTCTCCTTCGCCATCATCGCGGCGAAGACGCCCTGGCGGGCGGCGTTCGGCTCGTGCATGGCGTTGTCGCCGCCGCCCTCGGTGCTGCTCTGGTTGAGCGCGTTGGCGGTGTTCGCCGCGAACGCGATCGCCGTCGCGAGACCGTCCTCGCCGAGGCCGAGCAGCTTGCCCGTGGTCAGCGCGGTGCCCAGCGTGCAGTAGATGGGGCTGGGGCGGAAACCCCGCGCGGCGGTGGCCGGGATGAACTCGTCGCAGAGCCGGAACACCAGCTCGTAGCCGACGACCAGCGCGACGATCAACTCCTTGCCGCTGCGCTTCTCCAGCTCCGCGTTGGCGATCGCCGCGGGGACGATCACCGGGCCGGGGTGCGTCAGCATCCGGTAGGAGTCGATCAGGCCGGAGGTGTGCATGATCTCGGCGTTCGCGAAGGTCGCGCCGATGCGCGTGGCCTTGCCGCCCTCCCACATGATCGTCGCACCGTCCGCCTTCGGCTCCTCGCGCAGCGTGAACTCCACGGCGTGGTGCGCTTTCGGCTCGGGCCCGCCGAGGACGGCGCTGGTGAGGGCGTGCAGGACGAACGCCTTGGTCTTGCTGACGACCTCCGGGGGAAGGTCCTCGTACTTCAGGTCGGCCGCCCACCGCGCGAACTGCCTGCTGATCGAATCTGCCATCGGGTCACCGCTCTCTATGGTGCGCTGGGTCTCAGCCGCGTGCGGGGCGCACTCTACGCCTTCCGGCTGGAGGCGGGAACCACCGGGGTGGGGCCGTTATGACCGGACGAGGGTCATGGCCGTGCTGCCGGCGAATCCCAGCGGGAAGGCCGCTTCGAACTCCTGGCGGAGGAAGGCGGGGCCGCGGACGACCAACAGGAAGAACTTGCCGTTCGTGTCCTGCACCCAGACGCCGGTCGCGCCCGCGGTGGCGGCGGCCGCCTCCAGCTGCTCGGCGGATCCGCTGGCGTAGACCACGAACGCCTGCCCGCTGGCGGAGAACACCGGCCGTGCGCTGAACGTCCCGGCGCCCACCGAGGCCGCCGGCTTCGGCCGGTCGGAGGTGCCCCGGTAGAGGACGCCGTACGTGCTGAAGTGCTGCAGCGCGGTGGTGAGCACCACGCTGTTGCCGTCCCGCCGCGCCGTCGTGACCAGGTCGCTCCAGGTCTTCCCGTCCCAGTAGGAGATGACGAGCTTGGAACCGTCCTCGCCGGTGGGCAGGGCGTTGCCCGGGATCGTCAGTGTCAGCTCCACCGGGGCCGAGAACTGAGGGATCTCCACCGGCTCGTCGTTTGCGCCGAAGGTGCCGAGGAGCACCGCGGTGATCAGCGTGTGGCCCGGCGGCTCCGGCGCCTGCTGCAGGAACTCCGGGATGTTCGCGACCGAGAGCACGACGACCGTCTGCGCCCCGGGGATCGCGAACGGCGGGATGGTGACCCGCACCGACCCACTTGCGGTCTCGGTCGCGTTCGGGCCCAGCGCTGCGATGCTCGAGTTCACGACGGAGGAGCGATCGAGCGACAGCTCCGTGCTGGCCCAGGGCAGGACACTGACGTCGCGGCCGCCCGGGCTGACGGGGATGCTCGGCGCGTTGGGCGCCCCCCCGCCGCCCCCTCCGCCGCCTCCGCCGACCGAGCCGCCACCGCCACCGCCACTGGCCGGGGGAGAAGGCGGCGGGGCGGGTGCCGCGACCGTGAAGGAGGTGCTGACCGCGGTCCCCAGCCCCGCCGTGCTCGCCGTGAGCGTGTACGTCCCGGCCGTCGCGATCGACAGGTCGAAGAACGTCGCGAGGCCGTTCACCGCGACGACGAGCGAGGTACCGGCCAGGGGGACGCCGCCCCCCGGGCGTGCCCGCGAGGTGTGTGATGTGCCCCTGGAGTCTCCGCTCGCCCTCGCCGTACCTCGCTCCCGCCCGCCCGCAGGGATTTGGCGACGCGATGACGTGCGCAGGCGAGGTTTTCGTTACAATAACGAGACGCACGACCCGTTCGAGGCGCGACCAAGCAAGCCCGCCGGTCTCACCGGCCTTTCTGGAGGGCGACTCCCCATGCGCTCTACTTCCGATGTCAACGTGGCCCGCACCGAGCCGCTCATGTCCCCGGACGACTTTGACCGCGAGATCCCGCTGACCCAGGCGGCGACCGACACGGTGATCAGGAGCCGGAAGGCCATCCGCGACATCCTGCACGGGGATGACCCGCGCATGCTGATGATCGTCGGGCCTTGCTCGATCCACGACGAGGCCTCGTCGCTGGAGTACGCCGAGCGCCTTGCGACGCTCGCGAAGGAGCTCGAGGACCGCATCGTCGTGGTGATGCGCGTGTACTTCGAAAAGCCCCGCACCACCATCGGGTGGAAGGGCTGGCTGAACGACCCGCACCTCGACGGTACCTTCGATATCCAGGAGGGCCTGCGCACGGCGCGCCGCCTGCTGCTGAAGGTGAACGAGATGGGCCTGTCCGCCGGCACGGAGTTCCTGGATCCGATCGTCCCTCAGTACCTCGCGGGTCTCATCTCGTGGGCCGCCATTGGCGCGCGCACCACGGAGAGCCAGACGCACCGTGAGATGGCCAGCGGCCTCTCCATGCCGGTGGGCTTCAAGAACGGGACCACGGGCGACATCGACATTGCGCTGGCGGCGATGATCGCGGCGCGTTCGCCGCACGCGTTTCTGGGCATCGACGGCAGCGGCCGCACGTGCATCGTCCACACCACCGGCAACGCGGACGGTCATGTCGTCCTCCGCGGGGGCACCACCGGCCCGAACTACGACGAGGGCAGCGTGAAGGCGGCGCAGGCGCGCCTGGCGGCGGCCAAGTTGCCGGAGCGGTTGCTGGTGGACTGCAGCCACGCCAACTCGCAGAAGGACCACAACAACCAGCAGATCGGCTTCCGCGACGTGATCGCGCAGCGCGCGGCGGGGAACACCGGCCTGGTGGGACTGATGCTGGAGAGCCACCTGTTCCCCGGCAGCCAGCCGCTGAACAAGGATCTCCCCACGCTGCAGTATGGCGTTTCAGTCACGGACGCCTGCATCGGCTGGGACGAGACTGCGGCGCTCCTGCACGAGGCCGCCGATCGCATCCCGGTCGCCGCGCACTAGTCCTCGCGGGCAGTCGCGCCAGACGCACAGACGGCGCCCGCGAGGGCGCCGTCTGCGTGTGCTTCGATCCGCTCGAGGCTAGCGGCGGCGCGCGATGTAGTGCGGGGAGGTGTTGGTGAACGTCTCCGCGGACTCCATCACCGTCTCTGAGAGCGTCGGGTGCGGGTGGATGGAACGCTGGAGATCCTCCACCAACGCGCCCATCTCCACGGCCAGCACACCCTCCGCGATCAACTCGCCGGCCCCGTGGCCGACGACCGCCATGCCGAGGATGCGCGTGGTGCGCGGCTCAATGATGAGCTTCGTGAAGCCGTCCTGCCGCGCCATGGTCAGCGCGCGGCCGGACGCCGTCCACGGGTACTTCGTCACCTCGATATCGATGCCCTGCGTGCGCGCCTGCTGCTCTGTCATGCCGCACCACGCGATCTCCGGGTCCGTGAAGACCACCGCCGGGATCGCTGCCGGCTCCCACGCCGCGGGCTCGCCCGCGATCGACTCGACGGCCACGCGGCCCTCGTGCGTCGCCTTGTGCGCCAGCATCGGCTCGCCGGCGACGTCGCCGATCGCGAAGATCGTCGCCTCGCCGGTGCGACGCTGGTGGTCGGTCTCAATGAAGCCGCGCTGGTTGATCGTGACCTTCGTGTGCTCCAGGCCCAGGTCCGCGGTGTTAGCGCGCCGGCCGACGGCGATCAGCACGCGGTCGAAGATGCGCGTCTCGTTCTTATCGACGGCCGTCAGCTCCACCGCCACCCCGCCCGAGGGATCCTCGGCGATCGAGGCGACCGTGGTGTTGAGCATCAGCTCTTCCAGCTTGCCGGTGATGCGGCGCTGCAGCACCTGCACCAGATCCGGGTCGACGCCGGGCAGCAGGCTGCCCGTCATCTCCACCACCGAGACCTTCGAGCCGAGCGCCGCGTAGACGCTGGCCATCTCCAGGCCGATGTAGCCGCCGCCGATGATCAGCAGCGAGCCGGGTACCTCGCGCAACTCGAGCGCGGCGGTGGAGTCCCACACGCGGTCGGAGTTGATGCGCAGGGGGCCGGGGATCGCGGGCTGCGAGCCGGTGGCGATGATGGCGTAGTCGAAGTTCACCTCGCTCAACTCGCCGTCGTTGGAGACGCGGATCGAGTTGGGGCTGGAGAAGCGGCCGCGGCCGCGGATGTACTTCACCTTCCGCGCGCGGGAGAGCTGGTTAAGGCCCCCGGTCAGCTTGCTGACCACCTCGTCCTTCCAGATGCGCACCTTGTCGATGTCGATCTCCGGCTCGCCGAAGGTGATGCCCAGCTCGGTCGCCTCGCGCGCCTCGTTCACCACGTTCGCGACGTGGAGGAGCGCCTTGCTGGGGATGCAGCCGCGATACAGGCAGACGCCGCCGGGGTTGGGCTCCGTGTCGATGAGCGTGACATCCAGGCCCTTCTCGGCGGCAAGGAAGGCGGCGGGGTAGCCGCCGGGGCCGGCACCGAGCACGGCCACGCGCAGGGGCTGATTCGTGGTCACGCTCTAGCCCTCCAGCGCCATGATCATCGGGTTCTTGATGGCTTCGACGATCCATGACATGAACCGCGCGCCGTCCGCGCCGTCGATGATGCGGTGATCCATGCCGAAGGAGAGCGGCATCCGCAGTTGCGGCGTCCACTCGCCGTCGACCCACGCCGCCGTCTGCTCCGCGCGCCCCAGGCCGAGGATCGCGATCTCCGGCCAGTTGATGATCGGGTCGAAGTAGCCCGTGCCCAGGCTGCCCAGGTTCGTGATCGTGAACGTCGCGCCGCGCTGCTCATCAATGGTGAGCGCGTTGTCGCGCGCGCGGCCGGCGATATCGTTCAGCTCCACGGAGAGATCGATGATGTTTTTCTGATCGACGTTCTCGATCTTCGGCACCACCAGGCCACGCTCCGTGTCCACGGCGACGCCCAGGTGGATGTACTTCTTGACGATCAGCTCGTTCGTCTCGGTGTCCAGGCTGGCGTTGATGCGCGGGTGCGCCTTCAGCGCCGCCGCAACGATCTTCAGGATCATCACGGAGATGGTGAGGTTGCCGCCCGCGGCGCGGGCGCGATCCTTGTACTTCTGGCGCAGATCCTCCATCGCTGTGATGTCGGCGTGGTGGTACAGGTGGACGTGCGGGATCTCGGACCAGGACTGCGCCATGTTGCGCACCACGGTTCGGCGGAGCCGCGTCAGCGGCTCGCGCGTGACCTCGCCCCACTGACCGAAGTTGGGGAGCGGGGTCTTCTCCACCTCGGATCCGGCCGGGGCCGAGGACATCTGCACGATGATCGGGCGGGAGGTCTGCTCGCGCGCGTGGCGCTTCACGTCGTCCTCGGTGATGCGCCGGCCGGGGCCGCTTCCCACCACACCGCGCAGATCCACGCCCACGTCGCGCGCGAAGTGGCGCGTGGAGGGTGCGGCGAAGACCGGCACCTCCGCGGGCGGGGCGGTGGTCGCGTCGCTGGAGGAGGTAGACGGCTGCCGGCCGAGATTCGTCGCAGCGGCGGCGGGGGGCGCCGGTGCTGTCAGTGCTGCGGGCGCTTCAGCTGCCGGAGCAGCGGGGGCGGCGGGCGGTTCAGCAGCCGGCGCAGCCTCGACAGGTGCGGGCA
>JAQCJS010000058.1 GCA_027592975.1 Chloroflexota bacterium | reverse complement strand
CGCGAGGGCGGCGGCGAGCACGGGCACCGCGAGGGGCCGGGACGGCAGAAGGGGCAGCGGGGGCTCCGTTCGGGGAGGTTCGGGGGGCGGACGTTCACGTTCCCGTAACCCACTTGATCGTACAGTCAGAAGACCTGATCGGGCTTGCAGAATTGCTATACTCCGGGGACTTCGGGAGCGGTGCCCGGGGGAACCACCACCAGAGCGAGTCATCCCGAAGACGATGGACGCCTCCCGCACGGCGCCCGTCCTGATAGTTGGCCCCTGTGGCCGGAGGACGCGATGGAGGATCCCAGGCTGATCGCGGAGCGCGTGCTCGAGAACGTCGAGCACGTGATCATCGGCAAGACGCACGAGGCGCGCCTCGCGCTGATCTCGCTGTTGTGCCGAGGGCATCTGCTGATCGAGGATGTGCCGGGTGTGGGCAAGACCATGCTCGCGCGTGCGCTGGCCCGATCCACGGGCTGCAACTTCGCCCGCATCCAGTTCACGCCGGATCTCCTGCCCACGGACGTCACGGGCGTGACCATCTACCAACAGGGCTCCGGACGCTTCGAGTTCCGCCCCGGCCCGATCATGGCCCAGATCGTCCTGGCCGATGAGGTGAACCGCGCCACGCCGAAGACGCAGTCCGCGCTCCTGGAGGCGATGGAAGAGCACCAGGTCACCGTGGACGGGATCACCCACCCGCTGCCGCGCCCCTCCATGGTGATGGCCACGCAGAACCCGATCGAGTACGAAGGCACGTTCCCGCTGCCGGAGGCGCAGCTGGACCGCTTCCTGCTCCGCATCCACCTGGGCTACCCGTCCGCCACGGACGAGGTGCTGATCATGGATGCGCAGCAGAACCGCCACCCGATCGAAGCGCTGCCTGCGGTGATCACCCCGGACGAGGTGATCGAGATGCAGGAGGCCGTGGGCCGCATCTACGTCGACCCGCTGATCAAGCAGTACATCGTGTCGCTGGTGAACGCCACGCGCGCGCACGAGTCCGTGTACCTCGGTGCATCGCCTCGTGGATCGCTTGCGCTGATGCGCGCCACGCAGGCGCACGCGATGCTGGACGGCCGCGACTTCGTGCAGCCGGATGATGTGAAACTGCTGGCGTACCCCACCCTAGGACATCGCGTGATCGTGAGTCCCAGCGCCCGCGTCCGCGACATTGACAGCGCGCAGATCGTCAACGAGGCGGTCGAGCGCGTCCCCGTCCCGGGCGTCCGCGCCCGCGGCGGCTCGTAGCGTAGCGACTGGGGAAGGGGGCCGAGGTGGAGCGACTGCTCGCCCTCGGCGCGGCGGCCCGCCGGAACTTCAACGTCACGTTCGCCGTGGTACTCGCGGTGGGCTGTTTCGCGCTTGCCTTCGCGACCGGCTTCTGGCTGCTGTTCCGGCTGGCGTATCTGACCGCGTTCGCGCTGCCGCTGCTCTACTTCTGGACGAAGGCGATGGCGGACAGTCTCGATGTCGAGGTGCAGCGCACGACGCAGCGCGTGACGCAGGGCCAGCCGATCGAGGGGCGCATCACGTTGCGTTCGCGCTCGATCCTGCCGAAGGTGTGGCTGGAGGTGGAGGATCCGTCCTCCGTGCCGGGCCACAACGCAAAGCGCGTGCTCACGCTTGGGTCGCGCGGGCTCGTCTCGTGGGACTATCGGACGCGGACGCGGGTGCGCGGCCTGTACACCCTGGGCCCGGTGCGCGTCACCGCCAGCGACCCGTTCGGCTTCTTCCACATCACGCGCACCTTCGGCGAGGTGACCACGCTGCTGGTCTACCCGAACGCGCCGGACCTGCCGAACTTCTACATCCCGCCAGCGAACCTGCCCGGTGAGGGTCGCCTGCGCCGCCGCACGCACAACGTCACGCCGAACGTGGCGGGCGTGCGGCCGTACGAGCCGGGGGACTCCTTCAACCGCGTGCACTGGCCCGCCACCGCGCATCGCGGCCAGCCGATGGTGAAGATCTTCGAGCTCGACCCCGCGTCGGACATCTGGCTCGTCCTCGACCTTGAGCGGAAGCACCACGCCGGCGAGGGCGAGGAGGGGACCGAGGAGATGGCGGTCTCCGTGGCCGCCTCGATCGGGCGCTTCTTCCTGAACGCGCACCGCTCCGTGGGCCTGATCTCCTTCGGGGACGATCTGCGCATCAACGAGCCCGACCGTGGGCAGAACCACTACACGCGGCTCCTCGAATCGCTCGCGCTGGCGCGCGCCACCGGCGACGTCCCGCTGACGAGCCTGCTGATCGAGGAATCGCGGCGCTTTGGACGGCACACCACGGTGGTGGTAGTCACGCCGTCCGCCGCGCAGGACTGGGCGCTCACGCTGATGTCGCTGCAGGGCCGTGGCGTGAAGGTTGCCGCGGTGCTGCTGGAGGCCGACACGTTCGGCGGCACGCAGAGCCCTCTGGATGTGTACGGCACGCTGGCCGCCGGCGGCGTGTATGCGTACACGGTCAAGCATCACGACGACCTGACTCGCGCGCTGTCCGAAGGCAGCGATCCGAGCCTCGGGCGCATCGCTCCCGCCAAGCGATAACGAGGTAGTTGCGATGGCACAGTCCGGAACCACGTTCGAGGAGTTCTTCAGTCCCGACCGTCACGCGGCAGGCGAACCGGTGCGCCAGGCGCGCTGGTGGACGTCCTGGGAGTCGTGTCTCACGTTCACGCTGATCCTGCTCGCCCAGCTGCCGGTGATCGGATCGCTCCAGTCCTCCGACTGGGTGGCGGAGATGCCCTCGCTGGTCACGGTGGCGATGTTCGGCGTGGTCACCGGGTGGCTGCTCGCGCAGTCACGGCTGCACTCCTCGATCGCTGTGGTGATCGGTATGACGGTCGGCGTGGTCGTGACGCTCGGGCTGGTGTTGCAGCGGGTGCCGATCACCGATCCCACGCTGGGCAAGGGGTGGTGGGGCCGCTGGGCGGAGTTCGTGCTGCGGATGCAAGCGTGGGGCTCGGCGCTGTGGAACGCCGCGATCTCCACGGATCCGCTGCCGTTCGTGGTGCTGCTGGTCGCCCTGGTCTACGTGGTGGTGTTCCTCTCCTGCTGGGCGGTGGTGCGCTGGCAGAATGCGTGGGTCGCGCTGATCCCCGGCGGGATCATCCTCCTCACCAACATCTCCTACCTGCCGGGCCAGCCCTCGATCGGGTTCATCGTCTTCCTGTTCGCCTCCGTGCTACTGGTCACGCGCATGGAGTTCCTGCGCGCCGGGGCGAGGTGGCGGCGCGAGCACGTCAAGCTGCCGTCGTTCATGTCGCTGGAAGTGATGTTCGTCGGCCTGCTCGTCGCGATCGTCCTGGTCACCGCCGCGTGGGTCATCCCGACCGCGAACCACTGGGGACCGGTCGCCCGCGTCTGGGATCGCGCGCTGGAACCCGTGACCTCGCGGGTGGAGGCGTTCGGACAGCTGTTCATCGGCATCAACTCGAAGCGCGAGGTGCCGATCCACACGTTCGGTGCGACGCTCCCGCTGCAGGGCAAGGTGGCGCTGGGATCGACGCCGCTGTTCAAGGTCTCCTCCACCGCGCCGGGCAACCTGCGCGGCGCCGTGTACGACGAGTACACCGGCGGTGGCTGGAAGCTCTCCGCCGCCGCCCCTGTCCCGCTCTCCGGGACGACGGTGCAGGCGGCGGAGTTCGGCACCCAGAAGACGAAGGCCGAGGTCCGCCAGCCGGTCACCGCGAAGATCGAGGTCGTGGGAGCGGGCGCGCCCGACCGCCGCCTGCTCTCCGTCGGCGATCCGATGACGGCGGATGTCCCCGGGCGCCAGTTGATCGATCCGGGCGCGCTGCCGCTGGGCGTGATTCCCAACGATCCGGCTGCGGCGGGCACGACCTACACCACCGTGGGGACCGTCTCGGCCGCGGCCGTGCCCACGCTGCTGAACTCCGGCACCAGCTACCCGCCCGCGATCGTCGCAACGTACACGGAACTGCCGGCGACCCTCCCCCCGGAGGTCATGGAGCTGGCGCGGCAGGTCGCCGGCAACTCGCGCACGCCGTACGAGGCGGCACGGCGCATTGAGCAGCACCTGCGGCGGAACTACACCTACACGCTGGCCCCGCCGGCTGCGCCCGCGCGCCGTGACGCGGTGGCCGCGTTCCTGTTCGATCAGCGCGCGGGCTACTTCGACCAGTTCTCGTCCGCGATGGCGGTCATGCTCCGGTCGCTGGGCATCCCCGCGCGCGTGGCGACCGGCTTCGTGTTGGACGAGAACGACGTGGACAGCGTGACGAAGCAGTACACCGTCACGGAGCAGCGCGCGTGGGCGTGGCCGGAGGTGTACTTCCCGACCCTCGGCTGGGTGGAGTTCAACCCGACGCCCTCCCGGCCCACGGTCGCGCGCCCCGGGGACGACGCGAGTGCGCTGGCGGAAGCGGACGCAGCGCGCGCCGTCTCCGGGGAGGACGACATCCCATTCGACCTGTTCCCGGACGATTTCATCCCGGAAGACGAGTTCGATGCCGGGTTCACGCTGGAGCAGTCGTTCCTGGACACGCGCGCCGGGCAGATCCTGGTGCAGGTCGTGTCCACGCTGCTGGTGTTGTCCGTGGTTGCGCTGGTGCTGGCGGTGGTCGCGCGCTTGCTGTGGGATCGCCACTTCCGCGGGCTCAGCCCGTCCGCCGCGCGCTGGGGGAAGGTGCAGCGGCTTGCCTCGTGGGCGGGCATCGCCCCGCCGGACTACCTGACGCCGTCCGAGGCGGCGGAGGTCGTGGGTTCCGCGACCGGGGAGGTCACGGGGATGCGCAGCCTGGCTCGCGCGTACACACACGCGCGCTACGGTCGTCCCGGCGAGCACGCGGAGTCCGAGGATGAGCAGACACAGCGCCTGGCCGATCGCGACTACCGCCGCGTGCGTGACCAGCTGCGCTCGCGCATCGTCTCGCGGCTGCTGCACGCGGGGCGTGTGCCGCCGGATCGGCTACCGGGGCGGTACACCGCCGCGCGGGTTACGGGGCGCTAGGCCGGAGAGGTCGTTCGCGCGCTGGGCCAGTTCCAGGATGCGCGCAGCCTCCTGCGGGGAGACCTCCGGCCCCAGTTGAGCCAGCGCCGCCTCCAACTCCGCGATGGCGGTGCGCTGCGCAGCCTGCGAGCCGGTGGGGTCGTTGGCGGACGGCGTCGCGGTGCCGGCGGGCGGGGCCTGTGTGCCGCCGCCCCCCCCGGGCTGCTGACCGCCGTCCTGTCCGCTGGATCCGGGATCCTGCCCCTGCTGCCCGCCGTCGGCCCCGGACTGTTGCCCTTGCTGACCCTGCTGCCCCTGTTGGCCCGGCTCTCCCGGTTGGCCGGGCTCGCCCTGACCGTCGCCCTGCTGACCCGGTGGCGGCGTGGGCGTGGGCGTGGGCGCGGGTGCGGGCGGCGGGGGCAGGCGGCGCAGCACTAGCTCCAGGTTCGCCTTCGCGTCCTGGTCGTCCGGATCCTGGCGCAGCACCTGGCGGTATGCGGAGCGCGCGCGCTCCAGCTCGTCACGCAGCATTGCCGCGTTCCCCGCGCTGTAGTGCAGGCGCGAAGACAGCGTGATCTCCGGGCTGCTCGTTAGCGCCGCGTCGATCGCCGCGATCGCCTCCTCCGTGCGGCCGAGGCGGATCAGCGCGTTGGCGATGTTGTACGGGATCGCGAGGTCGTCCGGGGTGAGCGCCGCGGCCTGGGCGTACTCCTGGATCGCGGCGTCGAACTGTCCCGCGGCGTACAGGCGGTTGCCGGCCTCCACGTGCCGGTACGCGGGGATGCCGCCTACGCACGCCGTGAGCAGCACCAGCAGCGCGGACAGCGCGACCCCCGTGCTCCCGGCGCGTGCGCGGCGGGAGCGAGGCAGCCGCGGGCGTGGCAGCAGCGGCGTCTCGCCGCTGGTCGGCACCAACGCCTGCGCCAGCAGCAGTGCGAGCGCGCCGCCCACGAACCAGGAGAAGCGATCGCTGGGGATGCGCGTCTCCGTCACCTCGAACTGGGTCTGGCGGAGGCGGCGGAAGTCCACGGCCAGGCCGGCCATCCCGCGCACCTCGCGCGTGCTCCCGCCGGTGCCTCGGGCGATCGCCGCCAGCGTGCCCGGGTCGCCCTGCGTCAGATCGGTGCCGCCGCTGGAGACCGGGAGCGCCGTGGGCGTCGCCGTGCCGGCGAACACCGTGTGGATCGCGATGCCCTGCGCGCTGGCGCGGTCGATCGCGCCCTGCACCTCCGCGCCCAGGTCCTCGCCATCGGAGACGAGCACGATCACCTGCGCGCCCGCGGGATCCGCGACGGCCAGCAGCAGCACAGCGGACTCGATGGCGAGCCGCAGGTCGGTGCCCGCCTGCACCAGCGGCGAGTCGCCCTGCGCGCGATCCACCAGGTTCGCCAGCGCTGGCAGGTCCACGGTGAGCGGCGAGCGCGTGAACGACGTGCCAGCGAACGTCACCAGCGCGACCCGGTTGCCGTCCAGGTGCCCCAGCATGTTGCGGATCCCCAGTGCCGCCGCCTGTGCGCGCGACGGTGCGACATCCGTCGCGAGCATCGACCGCGACACATCGAGGACGATCGCGATGTCGATGCCGCGCTGCTCGGCCTCGCCCTGTTCGAACCCCCACTGCGGTCGTGCGGTGGCGATGATCAGCAGGGTGACCGCGGCGATCAGCATCCCGCTCTGCAGCGCGCGCCGTGCGGGGGACGCG
>JAQCJS010000057.1 GCA_027592975.1 Chloroflexota bacterium | reverse complement strand
CTGCGCGTGCACGCGGACGTCACGCTGAACGGCGCGGGCACGCTGCGCGCCAGCGGCACCTCGTCCCGCCTCGGCGACCCCGCGCTCGAGGATCTGCGCGAGCGGCGCGGGCTACCGCGACTGCCGATCGCCAGCGTGCTCAGCCGGACCGGCGATCTGCCGCTGGAGCGGCTGTTCTTCACCGCGCGCGACTTCCAGGCGATCGTCTACCTCTCGACCGCGGCCTCGGAGGATCGCGCGCGCGCCGTCGAGGCGACCGGCCGGCAGGTGGTGCGCCTCCCCGAGGGCGACGAGATCCGCGCGATGCTGCACCACATGCACCGCGACCTAGGCGCGCGGCTGCTGCTGGTGGAGGGCGGACCGGCCATCAACGGACAGCTCTTCGACCTCGGCTGCGTCGATGAGTTCTTCCTCACGCTCGGCGGCGTGGTGGTGAACGGGAACCGGCTGAAGACCGCCGTGGAGAGCGATCGCATGCCCGCGCTGGACGCGCTCACGCGCCTGGAACTGCTCTCCGCCGTGCCGAACGGCGCGACGGACGAGGTGTACCTGCGCTACCGCGTCCGGCGCTAGGCTCGCGCGCTAGAACAGCCGCCGGAGCAGCGCGATCAGCGCACTCAGCACGATCGAGGCGAGCACCATCGAGGTGACCGGGACGTACACACGCACGCTCTCGCGCTCGATGCGGATGTCGCCGGGAAGCCGCCCGAACCAGCCGAGCGCGCCCGTGCTGATCAGCAGGCCGAGGATCACGACGGCCACGCCGACGGCGACGACGATCAGGCCGGCCTGCCGATCCATCGTGGGACTCGATCCTTAGGAGCGCGCGGCCGCGCGGAACACCTCGACGGTGCGCGCGATGCCCTCGTCCAGCGAGACCTGCGGCGTCCAGCCCCACACCCCGCGCGCGCGCGCCGTGTCCATCGCCATGCGCGGGATGTCGCCGGGGCGCGGCGGGGCCATCACCGGGGCGCGCTCGTAGCCGCAGTGCTTCGCCAGCACCTCGAAGATCTCGCGCGTGCTGGTCTCCACGCCCGTGCCCACGACGCACATCTCCCCGGAGGGTGCGGCGGCGGCGCGCACCTGCGCCTCCACCACGTCGTCCACGTAGACGTAGTCGCGCGTGTCGCCGCCGGTGCCGAAGATCGTGACCGGGTCGTTGCGCAGCATGCGCTCCGCGAAGATCGCCACCACGCCGGCCTCGCCGTGCGGGTCCTGGTACGGGCCGTACACGTTGCCGGGACGGACGGAGGCGACGGTCATGCCCGTCTCCCACTCCACGATCTTCAGGAACTTCTCCGCGGAGGCCTTCGAGGCGCCATAGAACGACCGCGGCTCCACGGGGGTGTCATCGTTCGCCGGAACCACCTCGGGCGCGCCGAACATCGCACCGCCGGAGGAGGTGAAGACGAACCGCCGCGCGCCGGCCTCCGCCGCCGCCCGGGCAAGCGTCACCGAGGCGACGATGTTGGTCTCGATGTCCAGCCGCGGCTCGCGCATCGAGACGGAGACGGAGGCCTGCGCCGCCAGGTGGTACACGACCTCCGGCCGCGCCTCCGCGACCACGCGCGCCACGCCGGCGTCGTCGCGCAGGTCCAGGCGCACGTCACGCCAGCTGCCGTCCAGGGGGCGTCGCGGCTCCGCGACATCCACGCCGGTGACCTCGTGCCCCTCGGCCGCGAGCCGGCGGACGAGGTGCCCGGCGATGAACCCGGAGGTGCCGGTGACCAGGATGCGCATGGTCGTCCTTAGCGGATGCGGAGGATCACGTAATCGTCAGGCGACAGGCGTCCCGTGAGCGTGTCCACAAACGAGGGTACCCCGGGGGCCCAGAAGCGGTAACCGCCGGACACGCCCGGATCTTCCTTCCAGATCGCATGCACCTCGAACGCCTGGGCGGTCGCGAGCGCCACGGGCGAGTTCGTGCCGGACGTGCCGGCGGTGTAGTCCCCGAAGGTCTGGGGCAGCTCGCGGGGGGCGCCGATCACGCGCTCCGCACGCACCACCACCCGGTCCGAGTAGGAGATCGAGCCTGCGTCGAACTGGCCCGCGCAGGTGTAGATCGTGATCGAATCGATCGGGACGGAGCCGCTCCAGTACGTTTGCCACGGGGCCTGCTCCGCGTCCACGTGGGTCGTCCACGCCACCACGTACCGCAGCGTCTCGCCCTGCCGGTCGACTTCGATGACGTCCCCCATGCGCACCTCGGTCAGCCGCGCGAAGACGCCGGGGCCGCCGTAGCGGACGCTGCCCAGGTAGGGGACGCGAGCCACGTAGTCCACGTGCCCGGAGAAGACAGCGTTGCGTCCTTCACCCGGCACGCCCCCCAGCCCCACGAAGGAGCCGAAGTCGTACCAGGCGACATCCGCCGGGCCGAACGGCATCGGCGACTCGCCGTCGTCGCTCACCCGGTGCTGGCCGATCGCCGCGTCCACGCCGATCGACGCGACTGCAACACCAGGCCCGGCGCGCGCCACACCCACGCCGGGCGCACCCGGCTACCGACCATCGATCGCACCAGTGAAGCCATCTCCCGCCCCCTTGTCCCAACCGGACGGTAGGCACCGGACGACGCACCCCGACGGCGAGATGGCGCGATCTTCGCGAGGTGGGCGGCTACACTCACGAGATGCTGATGAGGCGCCTCCGACAGGCCCGGCCGCGCACGATCGCCGCAGTCGTCGTCGCCCTCCTGCTCGCCGATCTCATCCTGCGCAGTACCCTCGTCACCTGGCAGGCGCTCTCCGCCCGTTCCCACCTCCTGGAGGCGAGCGGGATCGCGAGGCGGGCCACGGACACCGCCGCCGACTTCACCGCGGAGGACGTCGCGGCCCTCCGCGGTCACGTGCACGCCGCGCGCCGGGGCACGGGCATCGCCAGCAGCCAAATGCTGTACCTTCGGATTGGCGCCTGGGCGGGCGGCTGGCTCCCCGGCGTCGGCCCGTCCATCGCACACGCGCCCGCGTTGCTGGACATGGCCGCCCGCGCCACCGCCGGTACTGACGACCTCCTCGTCGCCCTCGACCCCGCCATCGTCGGCAGCGGCGACATCCTCCCCCGCATACACCAGTCCCTGTCCGAGTACGGCGACCGCATCGAGCGCGGCGTAGCCCACCTGGAGGACGCCGCCCGCCGCGCGGAAGGCCTGCGCACGGTGCCGTGGAGTGGGCCGTTCGCCGCAGTCGCCACGCCGCTGGACCAGATCGCCGCGCAGCGCCCGCAGCTCGCCCGCGGCCACGACGCCGTCCCGGCTCTGCGCCAGCAGTTCGACACCATCGCCGGCTACCGCGGCGCGCAGCGAATCCTCCTGCTCGGTCAGAACGAGCACGAGATCCGCGCGACCGGCGGCTTCATCGGTACCATGGGCATGGTCACGCTGCAGGACGGCAAGATCGTCGCGCAGGAGTTCGGCGGGTCGGAGTCGTTCGCGCCGGGCCGGCACAAGACGCCTCCCGCGGAGTTCAAGGCCTACTACGGCGCCGGCGGTTGGTTCGTGCGCGACGCGAACTGGTGGCCGGACTTCCCCACCTCCGCCCGCGCCGCGCTCTCCTTCGTCGAGCACGACCGGAAGGTCAACCTCCACGCCGTTGTCGCGATCGACACCACGATGATCGGACTGCTCATCTCGCATCTCGGATCGATCGAGATCCCGGAGGTGACCGCCCCGGATTCTCAGCGCTCGGCGGCGGAGTGGCGCACAGAGCGCGCCACGCTGGAGTACGCAAAGCCGCTGGGCCCGCCGGGCGCGCTGCTCACCGCCACGGCAGGCACGGACCGCCACGCGTTCGCCTACGCCCGTCCCGGTGCCGTAAAACCGGGGGATCGGGTGCAACTGAGCGTGGTCGCTCGCGCCGAGACCGCGCGCTGGATGAACTTCGGCGATCCGTCCGACACGGAGTGGCACGCCTCGTTCTTCGACCTCGAGCGCGGGGTCGCGGGTGGGCGGGTCGGCAGTCTGGACGCCGTGCGGATCGAGCCCGAGCCCGCGCTGGGCACCGGCTGGTACCGCGCGACCGTCGCCTACACCGTGAAGACCAACAGCAACCTGACGGCGTGGGTGGAGGTCGCCGGCGGCGACGGTGCGACCGGCGGCTTCACCGCCTCGGGCACTGAGTCGATCCGCTTCGACCAGATCCGCGTCACCGTGAACGGCACCCGCCTACCCCCCGCCTGCAACGAGGGCGGCGGCACGGACGCGACCTGGTCCGCGGCGTCCGGCGGGACCCCCTGCGCTCGCCCCCTGGCCTTTCCGGATCCGCTCACCGCTGCCAACTGGCTCAGCCAGGTCGAATCCAACTTCGTCGCCGCCCCCGTGGAGGGACGGAAGCAGGCCTTCCTGCAGCCGGTGATCGAGGCGATCCTCGCGCGCGTCCAGGAGTCGCGTCCGCGCGATGCCGTCGCCCTCATCCGCGCCGTCGCCGCGGGCATCGAGGGCCGCCACCTGCAGGCCTACTACGAGTCGTCAGAGGTGGAGGCGCTGGTCACGGCGTTCGGCGCGGACGGACGGCTACACGCTCCGGACGGGCTGGAAATGCTCGCTGTCGTGGACGCGAACATCTCAGAGTCGAAGGTGCAGCCCGCCATCACGCGCGATGTCACGTACCTCCGCCGCGCGGACGGAAACGTGGATCTTGTAATCCGCTGGACGAACCGCCTGTCCTCGATCGACCGGGATCGCTTCCAGCGGATCGCAGCATCCGGCGTGAAGTACGACCCGGCGACGAACACCTGGCGGAAGGTCCCGGGGATCTACGGTGCCTACGTGCGTATCATCCTGCCGGCCGGAGCGACCGCGAGCGACATCACCGGCTTCACCTTCCCCCCTCGCTGGCACCACGAGGAGGGGTACGCGGTGATCTCCGGCTTCATTCGCGTGGAGGACGGGCAGTCCCAGCGAGTGATCGTGACCTACCAGCCGAACCAGCAGGGCGCGCGTGGCGTCTACCTCTGGAAGCAGGGGGGGTAACGTGCAGGGCGAGTGGCGCATCCTACAGAACGTCGCCCAGCGCCAGGACGTCCTCTTCGCGGGCTCGCTGGCGGGCGATCGGGCCATCGACTTCGTCACGAACTGACCTGCTACGTCACCTTCAGCGGCACGCCCTGCTTGCAAAGCGGACACTCCTCGGGCGCGTAGCTCTGCATGACCACTTCAGTCGCCGGGAGGAACGGCACGTCACCGAACGTCACCTTGCCTCCGGTGCGATCGGCGATCGCGGACACGCACACCGGCTCCCCGCCCGCCTTGATCACCGCATCGATCGTGTCGATGAGCGAGCCGCCGGTGGTGACGATGTCGTCGACCACCATCACCTTCTCGCCCGGCTGCAGCTTGAAGCCGCGCTGGAACGAGCGCCCGCCGTGCTGATCGGTCTCACAAAAGATCCCGCGCACACCCAGTTGACGCGCTACCTCGTAGGCGAGGAGCACGCCGCCGGTCGTCGGTCCGGCGACCGTGGTCGGTGCGAAGGGGCGGCCATGCTCGGCCATCTTCTTGCACACCAATTCGGTGTACTGCGGCCACTGCAGCAGGTTGAACTTCTCCAGGTACTGGCCGGAATGGCGGCCAGACGTCAGCTGAAAGTGACCTTCGAGGTATGCGCCGGACGCCTTGAGCGCTTCGACGACTTCGGGATCTACGGGAATAGTGACACCTCCGGCTGAAGCCGCATGCTACGAGACGCCGGCGATGCCGCCGGACTGGACGCCGGGGGCCGTGCCGACCGGCGTGCCGAACTCCCCCCGGATGACCTGCGCCGCACCGAGCGGCCAGTAGCGCAGGTCCACCCGGCCGATCACCTCGCCCATGTCGACCATGCCGATCAGATGCGAGTCCTGCGAATTGTTGCGGTTATCGCCCAGCACGAACAACTTGCTCGGCGGCACCGTCTGCGGGGCGTACTCGTAGTTGGGCGGCGCGGAGATGTACGGCTCCGCGTAGGCGACCCCGTCCACGATCACGCGGCCGCCCCGGACCGCCACCGTCTGCCCGGGCACGGCGATCACGCGCTTCACGAAGTCGCGCTCCTTCGGCACCCGCTGGGCGACGAAGATCACCACGTCCCCCTGCTCGGGCGTCCCGAAGGGCTGCCAGTGGTCCCGCCCGATCCCGGGCACCCAGCCCAGGTTCAGGGTGCGGTAGGCAAGGCGGTTCACAATCAGTGCCTCGCCGTCATGGAACGTCGGCACCATGGAGTTGCCGTCCACCCGGTAGTTGTGGGCGACGCCGCGCACGGCCACGAACATGATCATGGCGAGCGCCAGGACCTCCAGCGTCTCGGTGAGGCCGCGTAGCCCCCAGGGCCACAGCGCGCGCCCGATCGAGACGCGCTCGGACACCCACGGGTCGACGGAGGCGAGCCCGCCGTGGGTCAGCGCGGCCGGCCGAGCGCCCTCCTCGAGGGCGTCGGCGGGGTCGAGCGGGTACGCCGGTTCAATCGAGGGGTCGCTGGTCATCCCTTCGAGTATATCGACGCCGTCCCGTTACGCCTGTCCGGCCTCATCCGGATCGCCTGAGCCATCCGCCAGCGGGGGCCATCCGCCCTCCAGTGCGAGCCCCGCCGCCCCGAACAGCCGCTCCACCGGGTCGTCGGAGTCGCGCCAGCGGGCCCGCTCGGCCCGTCGCTCCAGCTCCCCGACGATGCTCGCCTGCTCGTA
>JAQCJS010000056.1 GCA_027592975.1 Chloroflexota bacterium | reverse complement strand
AGGCCTTCACCCTGCCCTCTCCCGCTTCGCAGGAGAGGGTTCTGAGCGGATCCGCCCCCCGCCCGGTTTCGGGAGAGGGCCGTCCCGCCCCGTGACGCAGAAGGACAACGCTGATGCCCCCAGCACGCACCACACCCAAGAAGAAGACGACGCTGCGGCCGATCGGGATGCCGCGACCGGTCATGGTGCGCATCGACCGCGCGCACCCGGACGCGCTGCCGCTGGCGGTCACGCGCACCGACGCACGCGGCAAGCGAGGCGTGGAGGCGCGCGTGGAGGTGGTGGACGAGGTGTGGCGCATCGCGGAGGCATGGTGGCGCGAGGGCGGCCCGATGACCGGGAACGGACAGGCGCGCACGTACTACCGCGTGATCCTGGAGGGCGGCCGTCCGCTGACGATCTTCCGTGACGAGGCCCACGGTGGCTGGTTCGAACAGCCGTACTCGGCAGGACAGGCGCGCCACCCATGAGCCCGGACTACTCCTGGGACCTGTTCGAAGCGCGACGCCGCGCGCTGGACGCGGAGCTCGTCGGCGACGTGCCTCGATCGATGGCACCGCGCGATCCGGCCGTGCCCGTGCCGGTGGAGGTGCTGGACGCCGTCCCGTACGTGGAACTGCACCTGCACTCCAACTACTCGCTCCTCGATGGCGCATCGAGCATCGACGAGCTGCTGGTCGCGGCGAAGGTGCAGGGCCACGCCGCGCTCGCACTGACGGATCACGAGGCGATGTACGGATCGATGGAGTTCGCGCGCTCCGCGAAGGAGGAAGGGCTGCGCGCGATCACCGGCCTGGAGTTGACCGTCGCGGAGGCGGACGGGTCGCGGTCGCACGTCACGCTGCTCGCGGAGACGCGGCAGGGCTACTCCCACCTGTGCCGGCTCTCCAGCATCGCGTTCGGGTTATTCGAGGAGACGCAGGACGCACGGGAGACGCGCCGCCTCGATCCCGTCGTCACGGTGGAGGTGCTGCGCGATCATGCCGCCGGGATCATCCTGCTCACCGGCTGCCGCGACGGCCTCGTCCCACGCCTCGTGCAGGAGGCGCGGATCGCCGAGGCCGAGCGCGCGCTGTCGAGGTGGGTGGACTGGTTCGGGCACGACAACGTGTTCGTGGAACTGCAGGACAACCTCGTCTTCGGCGACCGGCCGCGGAACCGCGCGCTCGTCGCGCTGGCGGACCACCTCGGCGTGCCCGTGGTCGGCACCGGCGACGTGCACTACCACGAGGCGGACCGGCACCGGCTGCAGGACGTGCTGGTGTCGATCAAGCACCGCAAGACGCTGGACGAGTCGCACCGCGAGCGCCGGGCGAACGCGGAGTTCATGCTGCGCACGCCGGAGGAGCAGGCGCGCCGCTTTGCCTCGTACCACCCGGAGGCCGCCGCCAATTCCGTGCGCATCGCTCGGCGCTGCGCCTTCGATCTGACGCAGGACCTAGGCTACTCGCTCCCCGCCTCCACCACGCGCGAGGGCCGCACGCAGATCGAGGAATTGCGCACCCTGTGCATGGAGCGACTGGACCGCAAGTACTCCTTCGGCGAGCGCACCACGGCGATCGCGCGGCTGGAGCGCGAACTGGAACTGGTGGAGCTGAACCAGCTCGCCGGCTTCTTCCTCGTCTACCACGAGGTGATGAAGCTCGCGGAGGAGGTGGCGCGCGAGGTGCGCGGGCCCAGCCGCGCGCGCAGCGTAACGGAGCTGCCGCCCGGCCGCGGTCGAGGATCCTCGGTCGCGTCGATCATCTGCTACCTGATCGGGCTGTCGCACATCGACCCGATCCGCAACCGGCTGAGCGTGGATCGCTTCCTGAACGACGGCATGCGATCGCTCCCGGACATTGACCTCGACTTCCCACGCGACATCCGCGAGGCGCTGATCGAGCGCGTGTACGTGAAGTGGGGCAAGGACCATGCCGCGCTCGTGGCGATCTTCCCCACGTACCGGCTGCGCAGCGCCGTGCGCGACATCGGCAAGGTGCTCGGCCTCCCCGAGGCCGAGGTCGACCGCCTCGCCAAGCGCTCCAAACCCTACGACCGTGCCTCCGAGGCCCAGCGCGAGGTGCAGCGCCAGCGCGGCGTCTCCGACGACCTCGTCGACTACGTGAGCGCTCACAACGCTGGCGGCGCACGCGCCGCGGAGGCCCTCACCTCATCCCTCTCCCGCTTCGCAGGAGAGGGGGTCAGAGGGCTCGACGTCGCCCCGGCAGCATCAAGGAATTCAGCAGCGGCCAAGGACTGGGGCGGCACGCCCTCCTCTCCCTCCGCCCGGCACAAGCGCAGCGAGTCGCCGGTCCCGAGGGAGCGCGAGGGCGGCCCGCTCGTGCATCTAGACGCCCCGCGCAGCTACCTCGACACCCCGCGCGCCGATGACTCCGCGGACGCGCGCGCGCTCCTCGCCACGCCGAACGCGGAGGACCGCGCGTGGGCGATCCTCTCGGAGATGTCGGCACAGCTCGCGGGCTTCCCACGCCATCTCTCGCAGCACGTGGGCGGGATGGTGATCTCCTCGGAGCCGCTGATCGACTGCGTGCCCTGCCAGCCGGCGCGGTGGCCCAACCGCTACCTCGCCCACTGGGACAAGGACAGCATCGACGACGCGCGCATGGTGAAGATCGACTTCCTCGGCCTGGGCATGCTCTCCGTCGTCGAGGAGTGCGTCGACCTCGTGGAGCACCACCGCCACCGCATCGTCGATCTGTCGCGCATCAACATGGCCGATGAGGTTGTGTACGACGAGATCTGTCGAGGTGACACGGTGGGCGTCTTCCAGATCGAGTCGCGCGCGCAGATCGCCATGCTCCCGCGCACGCAGCCGCGCAGCCTCGATGACCTCACGGTGCAGGTGTCGATCGTCCGCCCGGGGCCGATCGTCGGCGGCGCGGTGAACCCGTACGTGCGCCGCCGCGAGGCACGCCGCCGCGATCCCAACCACGTCATCGCGATGCCGGAGTGCGTGCGCCCGGCCCTCGAAGAGACGCTCGGCGTCGTGCTGTTCCAGGACCAGGTGATCGAGGTCGCGAAGCGCATGGGTGGCTTCAACGCCGGCGAGGCGGAGACGTTCCGGCGCGCCATGAGCCGCAAGCGGTCAGCCGCGATCATGGAGCGCTACCGCCAGCAGTTCATGGACGGCGCCGCCGACCGTGGCGTCGCCCTGGACACCGCGACCACGATGTTCGAGAACCTCCTCGGCTTCGCGGAGTTCGGCTTCCCGAAGTCGCACGGTGCCGCGTTCGGGCTGCTGGCGTACCAGTCCACCTGGCTGAAGCACTACTACGCGCCGGAGTACCTGTGCGCGCTGCTGAACGAGCAGCCCATGGGCTTCTACCCGCCCCACGTGCTGACGAAGGACGCGCAGCGCCACGGCGTCGCTGTCCGCCGGCCGGACGTGAGCCTCAGTGACGCGCGCTGCACCGTGGAGGAGATCACCCCCGACGACGCGCAGACCGGCCTTCGCGGTGTGATCCGCGTGGGCCTGGGCTACGTGAAGGGCGTGGGCGAAGTCAGCGCCCGCCGCGTCGAGGATGAGCGCGCGCGCGACGGAGCGTACCGGTCGCTGTTCGACTTCGTGCAGCGGACCGGCCTGTCACAGGAGGCGACGACGAACCTGATCCGCATAGGCGCATTCGACAGCCTCGGCCTCAACCGCCGCGAGCTGATCTGGCAGCTGGGGCTCTTTCATGGCGGCTTCGAACAGGGCGACCTGCGCCGCTCGAAAGATCGCCAGATGCGCCTCGCACTCCCCACCGAGCAGGACGAGGTGCGCCTGTCCGACTTCAACGCCTATCAGCGCATGGCTGGCGACTACGCCGTGCTGCGCCTCTCGCCGGACAGCCACCCGATGCAGTTCCTGCGCGCCGGGCTGGGCGAGGGTGTCGTGTCCAGCCGCCACCTGCGCGACCTGCCCGGCGGGAGGCGCGTGGACGTCGCCGGCCTCGTGGTCTGCCGCCAGCAGCCGATGACGGCGAAGGGGATCATCTTCCTGCTGCTGGAGGACGAGTTCGGCATGCTCAACGTGCTGGTCAGCAAGGAGCTCGTCGAGGCGCAGCGCGATGTCGTGCGCACCGCGCCGTTCGTGCGCGTGCGCGGCAAGCTGGAGACACGCGCCGGGGAGCAGCGGACGCTGGTCGCGGACACCGTGGAGCAGTGCTTCCTGCCCCAGGCGCTGACCATGCCCACCGGGAAGAGCTGGGGCTAACGCGCCTCGACCGATCGCGTCGCGATCCAGCGCTCGATGCCATCCTCGATGCTCTGCGCGGGCACCCAGGTCGCCCCGTCCGCCGCGGTCACACCGAACTCGCCGGTCTGCGGGGAGAACGCCGCATCGAGGCTCGTGCCGTCCGGGAGCGTGACGCGCACCGCAACCACCGGCGCCTCGACCTCCCGCACGCCGCACACGAACGGGTCGAGCAGCGGCTCGCGCCGCAGCGCGCTCGTCGCCAGCGCGAGCGTGTCCAGGATCTCGTATGTGTAAGTGGCGGTCATGCGGGGAGTGTAGCGGGGAACCCTCACCCTGCCCTCCCGCTTCGCAGGAGAGGCGATCCACTCTCCCGTTCCGGCCCCCTCTCCCGTTTACGGGAGAGGGTTGGGGTGAGGGCCTCCGCCTTCCCCATCCGCCTCGCCGCCACAGGCCCGCGATGCCCCCGCGCGTATCATCGAAGCCATGACCGCTGAACAGCCGAACGAGGACACGCGCGCGCCGTCGCCGGAGGCGGAGCAGGCGCTGCGCCGCGCGATGCAGCTGCACGCCGGTGGCAGCATCGACGCCGCGCTGGCGCAGGCCGCCGAGGTGATCGAGCGCTGGCCGGACTTCGCGCAGGCGCTCTCCTACTACGGGCAGACGCTGGTCACGCGGAAGCGCCGCTTCGCGGACGGCCTCGCCGTCCTCGACCGCGCGGTCGCGGCGGGCGATGACGACCCGTACATCCTCTACTCCGCGGCGTGGTGCCGGGAGTTCGCCGCGAACGCGATCGAGCGGCCGAAGGGCGCGCACCAGCCGGTCGCCGAGCGCCCGAAGGCGCTCTATGCGAAGGCGAAGGACGAGCTGCTGCGCGCGCTCACGCTCGAGCCAGACGACAAGCTTCGCGGCGACGTGGAAGACATCCTGGACGTGATCGCGAAGGCCACGGGCGAACCGTGGGACGAAGGGCTCTACGAGCGTGCCGCACCTCGACCTCGGTGACGGCTTCCGGCTCTACTACGAGGTCCACGGCCCCGCGATCGATGCGCCGGGTGCCGCGACCCCGGTGCTGTTGGCGCACGGCGCGGGCGGCAACGCGATGTCGTGGTGGAACCAGGTGCCGGCGCTCGCCGACCGCTACCCGGTCATCACCTTCGACCACCGCGGTTTCGCCCGCTCCCACGACATCCCGGACGGCCCCGGGCGCATCGCCTTCGGACCGGACACGCTGGCACTGCTCGACCACCTGCAGGTGCCGCGCGTCCACTTCGTCGCGCACTCCATGGGCGGGCGCACCGCCTTCGCCGTCTACAACCGGGAGCCGGATCGCATCGCCTCGTTCACCTACTCCGGCACCAACGGCGGCGCGGTGGACGACCGCTATCGCGCGCTGCGCGCACAACTCGAGGCTGACGGGACGCTGGCAGGCACGCTGCTCTCGCGCGCGCTTGCCCCCGCGTTCGTGGAGGAGCAGCCCGAGCTGCACTTCCTGTACCGCCGCATCCGCGCGCTCAACCCGCCGCGGCCGGCGGACTTCCTGCAGCCCGGCGGGCGCCTCGTGAACTTCCGGGGCACCGCGGCGACCCGGCTCGCGGCGAGCGGGCGGCCGATCCTGTGGCTGGTGGGTGATCTGGATCGCGTGGTGCACCCGGATCTGATCGCGATCTCGCACGATCTGACGCCTGGATCACGCTTCCACGTCATCCCCGGCTCCGGCCACTCGGGCTACATCGAGCGCCCCGCCCATTGGAACGCGACCGTCCGCGCCTTCCTCGACGAGGTCGAGGACGGCCGCTGGACATCGCGCGCGGACTAGCGGGCGACGCCTACTCCGGCCTGGCGCGCAGCCACGGGACACGGCCGTCGATCGCCTCGGCAAGCTGCAGGTCGCGCGTGGTCAGGCCGCTGGCGTCGTGCGTGGTCAGGCTGACCCGCACGTGGCCGTAGGTGTTGATGATCTCAGGGTGGTGCTGCGCGCGCTCCGCCAGCGCACCGATCTCCACGATGAACCCGAGCGCGGCGACGAAGTCCGCGAACTGGAAATCGCGGACGATGCGGTCCCCGTCGCGCTCCCAGAGGGGGACACGCGTCATCCCCTCCGCGATCTGGTCCTCGGTCAGACGGTCCGCCATGAACATCTCCTTTGTGCGTGACTGCGATCGTACCGTGGCGCGCCGGGCAGCGCGGGGCCACGCGCGCGGCGCTGTTGCGCACGCGTAGCGGCGGCCAGACACTAGGGCTCACCCCTCGTCCAGCCTGCGGGAGCCGCCCATGTCGATCCTCGAGACGTACGAAGCACTGCACCGCGGCTCGCGCGCGCTGGCCGCCCGCGCCTCCACGGTCTTCCCCTCCGGCGTCACGCACGATGCACGCGCGTTCGCGCCGTTCCCGATCTACGTGGAGCGGGCACAGGGCCCCCGCAAGTGGGACGTGGACGGGAACGAGTACGTGGACTTCATCGGCGGTCACGGCGCCCTCCTCCTGGGC